>JBCCWS010000046.1 GCA_039193195.1 Pseudomonadota bacterium | reverse complement strand
TTCGCGTTCGGCGGCATCATCTTGCGCACAGCTTGCTCACGGATCTGCTCGGAATAGCGGGGCATCGAATGCTCTCTCTTCCGCCCCCCGCTCAGAAAAGTAAGAATCAAATCACCGGGCAACTATCCTGACAGGGGGGGGTCTCGTCCTGGAGGGGTTTGAGCTCGTTGACGTTAGCGCCCCGACTAGCGTTCCGCGCTCGCAGATGCCGCCACCCTGCATTTGGCCTGATGCGCATCCCCTGCGCGCCTATGAATCTTCTCCAACTGGCGCAGGCGTGATTAGCTCGAGAAAGATCAGACTTCTCGTCGGTGAGCAGCGGCGAGGAGGAGGAGCAACTGGGGAGGCAAAGCAGTGCGGAGAGTCCGATGGCTAATATGGCTATGGACTGGCGTGGCAGCGGCAACCATGAGCGTGCCTACGGTGCTCGCACAGACTCAGGACGACGAAGTTGAGGCTCTCCGAAAAGAAGTCAGGGCGCTGAGAGATCTCGTCAACGAACTCATTGAAGCCCAAGCATCAGAGCAACAATCCAACGATGTAAGTGATGTAAGGGTCCTAGACGAGCCCGTTTCGCTCCCGTCTTCCGAGACCGACACCCCGGCGCAGCCCGCGAGGCAGGCCCGTCTCGACCCACGCGGCTCTCTTGCTACGCGTCAACCGCTCGGCCGTTTTCCAGACGATGCTTTCGTCACGACCGGGCAATTCGATAGGTCAATCGGAGTCCCGGGAACCAATGGTGCATTTCGCATTGGGGGCGCAGTCCAGGTTAGCGCCAATTTCGATACGGACAATCTGGGATTCCAGCAGATCGGTACGCCGCCAACGATCCCGCTGAACGGCAGTGTTGACGATCGTGAGCAACAATCGGCGATCCACGTCCGACACAGTCGAGTCAACTTCGACTATCGGGCCCCGACTGAATACGGTGAATTTCGCACGTTTGTTGAATTTGATTTCTTTGGCGACGGCGACGAGTTTACGAACGACTTCGACCTGCGGCTGCGCCATGCAGCCGCTGAATGGGGGCCGTGGAAGATAGGTCAGTTCTGGTCTGGGTTTGTGGACGTATTTTCCTTTCCCGAAACCGCTGATCCCGGCGGACCATTGGCTGCGCCGGTGCTAAGAAATCCAGGAATCTATTACGTTAGCGGTGAACGCGAAGAGTCAAACTGGGGGCTGGGCATTGAGAATCCTGCAGCCGATTTAGGGGGTAGCACCGACTTGATCGCGTCAGAGCAGATACCGAACGTCGTTGCCTTCTCCAAGATTCAGCGCGATTGGGGCTATCTGCGGATCTCGGCGCTCGGCCTTCAATTGAGGTCGGACAATGACTCGGATTTCACAGGCGGGGTCCATGTTTCCGGTCGCATCAACACACCATTTACGGGGTCTGACCGCAACAACGTCTCCTTCGCCACCCAGTATGGAGAGGGGTTCGTACACTACTTCTCCTCGTTTGTTGGTGAGTTGGATGGGATTGTCTCAGACACGGGAGCGGTTGACGCCACTGGGATACTTGGCGCCTTTCTAGGGTACCAACACTTTTGGGCAGATCGTTGGCGGTCCACAGTCACAGCGAGCATTTTTGATCTTGATTCTCCTGAAGGATCCACCCCCCTGTCCTACGCTAGCGGAGAGCGCTTCAGCGCGAATCTCTTTTATACGGCCAATGAGAACGTCACCTTCGGAATTGAAGGAATCTACAACACCATAGAAACAGTCAACGAGTCTGACGGCGACGGTGTGCGGATCGAATTCGTCGCGCGCTACGACTTCTAGAGCTAGCTGAGGACTTGGGATGGGCGCGTCTGCGACCATTTCATGACGTCATTGATGGCCGGCGTGCAGCCGAGTCGGCGATGCGGCTGAATGACTGGCTTCGCCGATGATCAACCGATCATCGTCACAGACAGGTGAGTGTATTGCACGATCGCCGAACGGGACTTGCGTGCATCGTGCGCCACGAACTGTGGGGCCGCTGTCATCACGATCCCACGATCAGGTTCAGGGTGCTAGGGGTCGTTGAGCCCGCCACGAGATCGGATTCCGAGGCACGTGGGGGAGTTGGGGAGGTCGGTGTTGTGACGTTGGGGGCCGCGGGGGGCGCTTCGGCGGGAGCGATAGGTATCCTCGCCGGAAAGCGCTCGGACGTGAGCTCCTGGGCGGCGAAGATGGGGCGCAGGAACTGGCGGTCGTAGCGGACGATACAGCCAGACATCCTCACTCGAAGGGCGTCGTCGAACGTACAACTGTCGCCTCCGCCTGCCGCGCTCACCGTCATCGCGCCGTGTGGCGTCAGGTGGTTCGACAAGGCCGGGCAAGCAACGCCCGCTCTGCACCCGTGCCAATCGCGCGAAGCACTCGGCCCGCACGAGACGGGAGCCCCCGCTCCCCGACAGCGCACCCGCCGCTCAACCTCCCCTGGAAGCCCGACGGTGGCGATGCCTACCTGGACTTGACTCTGCCGAGCGATGACCACTAACACGCCGCTGATCGAACCCCGCTGGGAGAAGTGCTTCGACTGAGTAACGCAGCCCTACGCGGCCTGGATCTGTCGGTCGCACACGGCGAGGTGCTCGCGATCATGGGCCCGAGCAGCAGCGGCAAATCAAGGCTGCTACAACGCCTCGGAGCCCATTGCACCCTGCCATCCAGCGATACCGGCGCCTTGACGCCCTGCCTAAGCCCCACGCTTGCGTGAGCGTCCCGCCGGCGGCGGATGCGGCAAAGTCACTCGTCACCCGCTAGGAATATCGCGGGTCTTGGTTCACTTGCTTGATGAGCGAACCTATCCGATTGCATACCTAAAGCCGGCTAGTGTGCTGTCCCAGAAGTTCGTTGAAAAATACGCACAGGGCTTTTCGTTCCTGGGTGCGGCGCGAGGACGAGCGTGGCAGGCCCCACGGGAGGAGGAGCAACGTACTCAGGGGCGAAAAGTACCCGCGTATTTTTCAACGAACTTCTGGGGCAGCACACTAGAGTGCTCTCGCCGGGCGTCAGAGCGAGTCGCAAGGGCGCTCGCGGCCTGGCCAATTTGCCTTATACGTCTTACAACGACGGAATCGGCGGTCAGTTTCGTACCCTTTATCGGACTGTTGCGACTAAAATTGTTATGTAAAAGTCCTTTCCTCGTCGCGTGACCTGCTCCCTAGGTCCGTCGTTGCGCTCTCAATGCGTGAATCCGCAGTCACTTCAGGCGAAGTTTCGTTTGTCGAAGCACCTATCGATCTTGATCGCTAATTGATGCCAAATGCGGGCGACAAGGGCGTGGTCGAGGCGGCGCCTATTTCCGTTTCAGGGCACTGTTGTCGCGTCCTCTCGCCCGTAAGTCATAGACCGGCGATTCACTGGTACCGATCTCAACGGCTGAGGTCGCGCCTTGGGGCGTCAGTGTTAGCGAAAAACACTCGTTTGCGATTTGGAACGTGTCGATTCTAAACGGAAACCGCGTCCGCCAGTTCCCTCGAATTTGGACGCCCACAAAGCTAATAAAACGAATAACAAATTGGGGCCGATTCAGGTGACGGAATCGGTGTTTCGCCTTTGGACTTGATTCGATGACTCGTCGTCTATTCCCGCCAGTTCTTGAAGAGCGGCCTTCTGGAGCAGACCCCGGCGAGGTGCCGTTGCAGCCAAATTCCTGTCGTTGCGTTTGACGTAATGCCAATATAGGTTAACTAGCGTAAGAGGTGACTAACGAAGCTTCTTTTGCGCCAGCTTACGTGTAAGCGAACGTGAAAATTAGGTAGCCACTAGATTCCTGGGGCAGTAGTGCGTTGCAAGCGACGAACGAATGGATGCAACCGAAGAGCGTTTGGTTTGGAGAAGGCAGAAGGTCGTCGCGCACCACCCCGTCGCCCCTAGCGTCAAACGCGCAGGCCACTCTCGCCTCGGCAGTAGGAGGGGTAGATCGATGTTGATTGAAGTCTCGCCCCGCAGCCGTGCGGACAAGGAGCCTACTGGCCCATCGCGCGACTGCGCCCCGAGCTGCTGGCGGGAATGCAGCGTTTGGGAGTCGCACCGCGCCTGGCGCCTGCGCGTGGTAACTCCTGGCAAAGGGCGTGGGTCACAGCGCTGGCCGGGGCTATCGATACTCCAAGTCGCAATGGCTTGCGCAAGGGGCCTAGGGAGCGACTGCCTGTGGCTGTTCGCCACCGGCGCCGCCTCTGTGCGGCGGTTTGGCGCCCGAGTGTCGAGACTCACCGCCATGGAGCGGTCGAGACCGCCCGGCTGCGCCCGCTTGAATTTCCGTTCGAAAGAAGATGGTGCTGCTGTGGTCGCCGAGAGATCACTGCTCTGCGTGGGCATTGCACCGGATTTCCGAATCATCAGCTGGATACACAAAGAGTCAGCACGCCGCCTCCCGGTGGCCGCCCCTTATCTGCGCCGCGGTGAGCGAAGAGCCGCACAGGGCCTGAGTTTCAAAGGCAGTCCGGTGATAACAGTTCGACTGCAGCGGACCGAGGTCCGCAGCAGCGGTACAGCATAGGTACTTAAATGAGTTCAACGAACGGAAACTTGATCGACGTCTGTCAAGCTCACGCAGATGCCCTGGGGGAAAAGCGGGTTTTCACCTTTACGAAGTACCGCCCACGGAAGGAAGTCGCAGAGCTATCGTGGAAGGACCTAGATCGCAACGCCCGTGCGCTCGCGCAGAGAATCCAGACACGGGCGAGCGTAGGCGATCGCGTTCTTTTGCTGTTTCGACCTGGCCTGGAGTTCACCTCTGCCTTTATGGCCTGCCTTTATGCCGGCGTGGTAGCAGTGCCATCGCCCGTGCCGCGCGCAGGGCTCGGGTCGGAGCGCTTAAATGGAATCGTTCAGGACTCAGGCGCGCGCCTGGCGCTGTCAGAGGCGTCGGTCCGAGAACTAATAGAAACTGAGCAGCACCACGCCGCGCCAGACCGCGATCTCGCCTGGCTCTTGTTCGACGACGTTGACTTAGCAGACCAAGGTCAGTGGTCCAAGCCGCATCTGTCTGATGAGGATTTGGCGTTGCTGCAATACAGCTCTGGTTCCACCGGGACGCCGAAAGGGGTCATGGTTAGCCACGGCAATTTGATTCATCAGCTCAATCTTTTGCGTGACTCAATGGCGTCGGGCGCTGATAGCCGTTTTGTCTCCTGGCTCCCAATATTTCACGATCTCGGTCTTATTGCTGGCGTGTTGTCTCCCATCTATGTGGGGGGGAGCTGCGCGCTAATGGCGCCAGCGTCTTTCGTCGAGAAGCCGGTGCGTTGGCTGGAGCTGATATCGCAGACAGCAGGGGAGATCAGCGCGGCACCGAACTTCGCCTACGAGCTTTGCGTGCGTTCAATCGGGACGGAGCAGTGTAAGGAGCTTGATCTCAGCCGCTGGCGCTATGCGATGAATGCGGCGGAGCCGATCAGAGCTCGGACCATCGATAGCTTTGTGTCGAAGTTTGCGAAGTGCGGTTTTGATCGCGCCGCCGTGTATCCGGCCTATGGGCTCGCCGAAGCCACGCTGATGGTGACGGGCGGCGGTCGAGCTGGGGAGCCGCAAGTATGTGCGGTGGATAGCCAGACCCTCGAGAAGAACGAAGCCGTCCCTGTGCCGCTCAACGCGCCGAACGGCATCACGTTGGTCGGTTCGGGTCAGGTGTTGGCTGGGCAGGACGTGAAGATCGTGGATCCGGAGACCCGGGAGGAGCTTGGGGAGAAGCGCGTTGGCGAAGTGTGGGTGCGCGGCCCGAGTGTCGCGAGTGGTTACTGGCAGCGTAAGCCGGAGACCGTGGAGACCTTCCAGGCGACTTCGCAGCAGGGCGCGCGACAGGCGCATGGGCATTACGCCCTACGCACCGGTGATCTGGGCTTTATGCTGGATGGTGAGCTCTTTATCTGTGGACGACTGAAAGACCTCATATTGATTCGCGGGCGTAATCTACATGGCCCGGATATTGAGCGGATCGTGGAGTCCAGCCATCCCGCATTGAAGCCGTCATCCGGTGCCGCCTTCGCGGTTGATATAGACGATGAAGAGTCCCTAGTGGTCGTGCAGGAGGTGGATCGTCACGCACGTCTTCGCGAGGAAGAGCTGGATGCCATCATCGATCGGATCCGCCAGGAGATCTATGAGGCCTACGAGGTGCAGCCTAGCGCCGTCGTACTGATGCGACGGGGAATTCCGAAGACTTCGAGCGGGAAGATTCAACGTCGTAAGTGCCGCGCCATGTTCCTGGCCGGACAGCTGTCCGCGTGTCGGCGATGGGACAGTACCCCTAAGGGAGAGGCTCAGCGCATTCCTGCTGAAGGCTCTGCGCAGCGGATTGGACAAGCGGCTTCTCGCGATTCAGCGCTGACCGCAGTGGAAGGCTGGCTCATCAATGCGTTGGCACAAGCCACGGGCAAAGCGCCAGAAGCGTTAGGTGGCGATTGTGTTCTGGAGGATCTCGCACTCCCAAGGGCTGAGCAGATGGCCTTTATCGAGCGGGCGGAGGCGCGCTTCTCGCGCCCCTTGCCAAGGTCTTGGGTAACGGATTTTAAAACCCTGGGAGATTTTGCCGAGACGCTTGCGGGCTCCAATATCGAGGCGAGTTCCTTCGCTGGCCTAAGCACAGATCAACTTCAATTCAGTCTCGACGGAGGCCAAGAGGTTCGCGACGAGCCCATCGCTATCGTTGGCATCGGCTGCCGATTCCCAGGCGCTAAAGGGCTCGATGAGTTTTGGGATCTGATGTGTAAAGGCGTCGATGCGGTTACTGAGGTGCCTGACACGCGCTGGCCAATCGACCAGGTCTACGACGAGAACCCGCTGGCCGTGGGCAAGATGAACACGCGACGGGGTGGCTTTCTCGAAGATATCGAGCTCATGGACCGTAACTTCTTCCAACTTGCGGTGCGCGAGGCGATTCGCATGGATCCGCAACACCGCCTGATGTTGGAGGTGGGTTGGGAAGCGCTCGAGGATGCGGGAATGACCGCAGAACAGGTGTCGGATTCTCGCACCGGTGTCTTCGTGGGAATCTCCTCAAGCGATTACGCCCAGGTCCAGTTCACGGACGAGACGCTAACGGATGCATATGCTGGCTTGGGTTGTGCGCTCACCATGGCACCAAGTCGGATTTCGAACTTCCTGAATCTACGCGGTCCGGCTGTGGCCGTGGATACTGCATGTTCGTCGTCGTTGAGCGCCCTGCACCAAGCTTGCGTAAGCATTCGTCAGGGCGAGTGTGAGCAGGCCTTGGCTGGGGGCGTGAACATCCTCCTCTCTCCGGTGGTCACCATGTGTTTGACCAAGGCCGGGATGATGTCACCAGATGGCCGCTGCAAGGCTTTCGATGCGCGGGCGAACGGCTATGTGCGTGCTGACGGTGCTGGCCTCGTTCTGCTCAAGCCCCTGTCGAAGGCTCTCGCTGATGAGGACACGATTTATGCCTTGATCAAGGGCTCGGCGTCGAACCAGGACGGGAAGGGTAGCGGTATCGCGGCACCGAACGGTGAAGCGCAGCAACGTGTGGTGCTCGCCGCGTGCGAGGACGCGGGTATCGAGCCGGGTCAACTGGACTATGTGGAGGCGCACGGCACAGGGACGTCCGTTGGTGATCCCATCGAGGTGAAGGCGCTCGGTGCCGTGGTGAACATCGGCGCCGAGCCCAACACGCACTGCGCCATCGGATCGGTGAAGACCAATATAGGTCACTGCGAGTCCGCCGCCGGCGTTGCCAGCCTGATCAAGGCGGCAATGATCCTTAAGCACGGCATAGTGCCGCCGAGCCTGCATTTTGAAACGCCGAACCCGCAGATTCCCTTCGATTCGCTGCGACTGAGGGTGCAAACAGAGCTCGAAGAACTGCCCAAGCGAGATCGCCCGTGCTACGTCGGCGTGAATGGCTTTGGCGTTGGGGGGACCAACGTGCATATGGTGCTCGAGCAGATTCAGGCACCACGGTCCGGCGAGCCAAGCGCAGACGACTCGGACGCGCAGCAGCAAGATGCGCGGCAAGCGGATTCGGGCTCATCGCCCGTACGCCCCTGGCTACTTCCCATCAGCGCGCGCAGTACGGTCTCACTGAAGGAGAGCGCGCACAGACTGGCGTCGTACTTGCGGGACAATCCGCAGGACGGAGCCAGCCTTACAGCGCTCTACCGCACGTTGACCCAGAGACGTAGCCGGCTGGAGCACAGTCTGACGGTGGTGGGTAGAGATGCGAACGAGCTCGCCGACGCCCTCGAGGGCTACGCACAAAGCAACTATCACGCCAACGCCCGTTACGCATACCAGGTCAATCACGCCTTCGCCGCGAGCAAACAGGCACCGAAGCTGGCCTTCGTGTTCTCGGGGCAGGGCTCGCAGTGGTGGAAGATGGGGCGTGAGCTCTACCGTCACGAAGTCCTATTTGCCGACGTTATCGATCGCATTGATGCCCTATTGAGCCCGCTGATGCAGTGGTCGCTGGTCGACGTGCTGATGGATGATGAGAACGCCTCCATGCTGGATCAAACGATCTACGCGCAGCCCGCGATCTTCGCGCTTCAACTCGGATTGGTGCGACTGTATGAGAGTTGGGGAATCAGGGCGGATGCGCTAGTAGGTCACAGCGTTGGTGAGGTGGCCGCGGCGTGTGCGTCGGGTGCCTTGTCTCTTGAGGACGCGGTGACCCTGATTGCTCATCGCGCGAAATTGATGCAGGCATCGACCGGGAACGGGCGCATGGCGAGTATCAACACCTCTATGGATGAGGTTCTTCCGCGCATCGCGCCCTATGAGGGGCGGGTGAGCATCGCAGCGGTGAATTCCCCAGACGCCATCGTCTTGTCCGGAGAGACGGAGGCCCTCGACGAGCTACTGGAGGAGTTTCAGGCGCACGGCATCGTTGCGTTCCCGCTACCTGTCAACTACGCCTTCCACAGCGCGCAGATGGAGCCTTTCAAGCAGCAGCTGATTGCGGCGCTTGGCGACATTGCCCCTGGGGCCTGTGACATTCCGATGGTGTCCACGGTAACGGGGCGCTGGTGTGTCGACGATGGCGGCCTTGATGCCGCCTACTGGGGCGACAATATGCGGGAGAAGGTTCACTTTACCGCTGCCCTAGAGACCCTGGTCGCAGATGAGTTCCACGTATTCCTCGAGGTAGGCCCGAGCCCCGTGCTGAACGGCGCGATATCGAGCACATTGAAAGCACTGGACGCGCGGGGCAGCGTGTTGCAGAGCCTGCTGAAGGAGAGCGATGAGCAGCTGAATCTGCTGAGCACCCTGGGCGAGCTACACACGCTCGGTTGCGAGGTGAACTGGCAGGGCGCGTCGCCCGCCGTGCGAGGCGCAGCAGCACCGAAAAAGCTATCTCTGCCCAGGTACAGCTGGGATCGCCAGCGCTACTGGCTATCGTCGGCCTACCAGAAGGTGCTCAAGCGCATGAATGCTCACCCGCTGCTCACTGCGCGTTTGCCCGTGGCGCAGTCGGCGTGGCGCTGCTTTCTCGACGAGCAGTCGATTCCGTTCCTAAACGGACTGATCGTAGGCGACGCGGTGCAACTTCCTTCCGGCATTGCTGTCGAGCTTGCGCTGGCAGCCTCGTGTGGCGACGGCGCCAGTGATGATTCGCAGGCCACGAACCTGGTGGAGCTCAGCTTCGGTCGCCCCATGGAGTTTGACCGTGGCGAAGACTTTCCGGAGCTGCAGGTGCTGGCCCAACCTGACGAGCAGGGCAACGTATCCCTTGAGGTCCAGGCAAAGCCTGCTGACGTCGACGGTAAGGAGGTAGGGGAAGAGGCTGCCTGGCGCCCCATTCTCAAGGCAACGGCGGCGAAGCCCTGCGCCGTCGAGATAGCCCCGATGTCACTGAAGGAGCTGGAGGATAGCTCTAGAGAGGTCTTCGATGCTGCGGAGATCTACCGGAACCTTGGGGAGAAGGGGATCGACTACGCTCAGAGCATGCAGGTCGCGAAGACCATTTGGATCGGCGATCAACACGTGCTGGCGAAGCTGCGCCTCGATGAACTGGGCAACGAGGCGTGGGGTACCTATCACCTTCATCCACTCGTCTTTGAGGCCGCGGAGCAGATCGGGCGCCTGTGCCTGGGCTACAAGGCGAACGCGATCGAAAAAGCTCACATTCAGGCGGTACGCCTGATCGCACCGACTGAAGACCTTCAGTATGCCTATGCGAAGACCTGGAAACCGGTCTTACCAGGCCATCCCCTGCCGGGCATCGACGTCATGTTGCTCAATGCGGCGGGTGAAGTTTGCCTCGTGGTAGAGGGGTTGACCTTCAACGAGGTTCGCGACGAGTCGCAAGATCTGCTCAGAATTCCGAGCGATCCGGTCGATTGGTTGTACGACATTGACTGGCAGCTCACCCCGAGAGAGGTCACTGCCACCGGGGGAGGGAGCTTTGATCCAGCTTCGCCATGGCTGATCTTCTCCGACGAGGCGGGCGTGGGTCGCCAGCTACAGCAGTCAATAGAGGACAGGGGGCACCGCTGCGTTGTCGTGCGCAAGGGCGACGGGTTCGCCCAAGTGGATGAGCGCGAGTTCCGCGTGTCCACTACGTCGCTGGATGACATTCAGAGAGTCTTTGACACGGTGTTCCCGCAGGGGCGGAGCACGGGCTGCAATGGCGTTATCCATCTTTGGAACCTCGACGTTGCGCCGCTCGACGATTCCACGACGGTGAAGACTCTCGAGCACAGCGTTGGTCTTGGAGTAGTCAGTACGATTCACCTGATCCAGGGAATTGCCTCATCACGCTTGAGTGTCTCGCCGCGCCTGTGGCTGATCACCGCCGGGTCCCAGGCACTCTCTGGGGAGACCTCGGGATTGGAGGTGGCGCAAGCACCCGTTTGGGGGCTCGGCAAAACAATAGCCATGGAGCATCCTGAGCTGAGTTGCAGTCGCGTCGATCTGAGTAGCCCACCCACCGCTGGTGAGCTGGAAGCGCTGGTTGAGGAAATCTGGGTTGATGGTGGGGAAACGCAAATCGCCTTGCGGGAGGAGCAACGCTACCTCGCCCGACTGGTGTTTCACCATGATGCTGCTGAACGCCCGCAGGGCAGCGATGAGCAAGAGGCCGCACCAGTCGGGGGGGCCGTCGAGGCGATTGCCGACCAGGGCACCGCCGAGTGGGTGCCACCGGAACGTCGCTCCCTGCGAGCGGGCGAAATCGAAATCGAGGTGGCGAAGGTGGGCGTCGAGGCAGGCAGTGGCGAATCGTCTGCCATTGACTCGCGCGAACAAGGTGTCTCCGGCCAGCAGGCCGTTGGACGAGTGGTGCGCACCGGTCTTGGCGTCGACGATCTACGCGTCGGAGATCAGGTTGCTGTCCTGGGCACGCACTGCCTCGCAAGCTACATCACGTTACCCGCAGGGCAAGCCGCGGTGTTGCCGCAGAGTCTTGGCGATGAGGTGGCAGCCGCAAGCTGCAGGCCCTATGTGAGCGCGCTTTTCGGCCTTAAGGATCTGGTATCCCTCAAGGCAGGCGAGCGGGTGTTCATCCACGGTGCCGATACGGCGCGCGGTTTCGCCGCGGCTCAGGTAGCCGTTTGGCTCGGTGCAGACGTGGGGGCGTCGGTGCTTTCGGCCCAGTCTGAGCGGGCTGTGCGGGAGCTGGGTGTTCGCGCGGTATTCCCATCGGCGAAACCTTCACTGTTCCAGTCCCTGTGCGAGCACATGTCCGTCGGCGGTATGGATGTCATGGTGAACTGCTGTGCGGGCTTTGACCTTGGCCACTTCCGGCCTTCCTTCAGCGGCTTCGGTCGCTGTCTCGATCTAACCGATTCTGGCGGCAATCAGACGGGCTTGCGAACGGGCAACATCGGCCTGTTCGTGGTCGACGAGGGCCATCTGATCGAGACGGGCAAGCAAGTCCTGGGCGCCCTGCTCAACGATGTGGTGAGGTACCTGGCGGACGGCACGTTCCGGCCTTTGGCGAGTACCGTGATCGCCCTGCAGGACTGGCCCGACGCGGCGCCCGCCGGCAGTCAGGCCATCGTGATCGATTTGCCAGAGACCTCCAAGAGTGGCACTGACATCGCTACGGCCTTTCACGACAACGCTACCTATCTCATTACTGGCGGTCTAGGCGCACTGGGCTTGGCTATTGCCGAGCGTATGGCCCAGAGCGGGGCGCGCCACATCGTGTTGGTTGGACGCCGAGAGCCTTCGCCCCAAGCCCAGGAGGTTATTGCAAGACTTCGTGAACAGGGAGTGGAGTGTGTCGCCATGTCCGTTGATATGGCGCAGACAACGGACGTGCAAGAAATGCTTCAGCGGATACGTGCGTCAATGCCAACCCTGCGTGGCCTGATTCACGCCGCGGGGATTTTGGAGAATGCCCTGCTGGTCAATCAGGACGAGCAGTGCATTCGTGCGGTGATGCCAGCCAAGGTGGATGGCGCCTGGCACCTACACGAGCAAACGTGCGCTGAGGAGCTTGATTTCTTTGTCATGTTCTCCTCCTTGGCATCGCTGATCGGCTCTGCGGGCCAGGGCAATTACGCCGCCGCTAATGGGTTCCTCGACGGATTGGCTGAACACCGCAAGCGCCTGGGCTTGGCGGGGCTGAGTATCCATTGGGGACCTTGGGCGGATATCGGGATGGCGGCCGATGCCCACAACCAGGCTCGCCTGGAGGAGCGTGGCATGGGCATGCTCCCGGCCGAGAAGTGCATGGACCTACTGGAAGCGCTGATCATCTCCCGGCAGCAGGGAGCCATCGGTGCTATCGCCATGAACTGGGTGCTGTGGAGTCGCGCCTTCCCCGCCGCAGGCCGCGCTCCCTTCGTGGCTGACCTGGTGCCGAAGAACCAGGACGTCGGTCAGGCTGGTCGCAGTCAGCTTACGGCCGATCACATCGCCTCTCTCGATGCCGAGTCGCAGCTAAGGGAGGTACGCACGACACTGCATCGCGCCGTCTGTCAGTCCCTCCAGCTCGATGCGGAGAACCTGGATGTCGACGTGCCCTTGAGCGCCGTTGGCCTGGATTCCATCGTCGCCCTGGAACTGAAGAACCGCATCGAGAGCATGATCGATGTCACGGTGAACACCCTTGCGTTGCTCAAGGGGAGGAGCATACGGGACCTTGCTAGGGACTATCGAGATCAGCTGCTGCACACGGGATCGGCTAGCGACGAGGCGTCGGAGACCTCAGCAGATCCAGAGACCGAAGCGGCCGACGACTACGCGCAAAAGCTCCTAGTCAATATCGATGAGATGAGCAACGAGGAAGTTGAGGAGCTGCTTTGCGCCATTGAGGACGACAAGGAACCGGCGGGCAGCGTATGAGCGCCCTAAGCCAAAGGAGGTACTTCGCATGAAGCTACTGCTGTTCATGGTCCGATACTCGCCAATGACGATCTTCCTGGCCGTGCTCACGGGCATCGTCAGCGGGGCTGCCAGCGCCGTGCTCGTGGCCCTGGTTAATCAGCGCCTCGCCGGTCTGGACAGTCCTGCGGAGGGTCTCGCATGGTTGTTCGTCGGCACCATCGCCGCGGTGCTGGTGGCGAACCTAAGCTCGAGGCTCTTGCTGCTACGGCTCGCCACCCAGGCCGTAAAGGAGATGCGCCTAAATCTATGCGATCAGATCTTAAAGGCTCCCCTTCGAGACGTTGAGATTCATACCCGCTCGAAGTTGATGGCAGCTTTGACCGAGGACATTCTTGCGGTGTCTGACACGTTGGCTGAGGTGCCGTTGCTGCTGATCAACGCAGCAATCATCACCGCGTGCTTTAGCTACCTTGCATGGCTCTCTTGGCCCTTGATGCTGATCATCCTCGCCATTTTTGTGGCGGGCGTAGTGGTGCACGAGCTGATCACGGCCAAGACGCGACCTCCACTCGCGCAGGGGCGAGATAAGTGGGATGAGCTAGTCTATTACTACCAGGCGCTTATCGAAGGCAATAAAGAGCTGAAGCTCAATAGCAAGCGGCGCAGCAGTTTTGTAAATGAGCGCTTAATACCCACAGCGGAGGCAATGCAGGACCTCTCCCATCGATGGCACAAGATATTTGCGATCGCCGCAGCATACGGACAGGTTTTCTACTTCGCTGTGTACGGCACCATACTCTTCTTGATCCCGATGTTTACCAACGAGAGTGCGGAGGTGCTTACGGGCTTCGTTCTGATGACCGTGTTCATGAATAGTCCTATTGCCTTCATCGTCAACTTCATGCCGTCCTTCCAGCGCGCAAGCGTGTCTCTGAAAAAGATCGAATCGCTTGGCTTGTCTCTATCCGCGACGTCCACATCGGACGTACAGGACGATGATGTTCAAAGCGTTGACACGTTCAAGTCTCTCTCGATCAGGGACCTGGCATATCACTACCGCGCGGAAAACGAGGAGATCGAATTTTCTCTTGGGCCAATCAGCGTGGATTTTCAGGCCGGCGAACTAGTGTTCATCATCGGTGGAAACGGTAGTGGGAAGAGTAGCTTTGCGCGTATCCTGGCGGGGCTGTATACGCAGGACAGCGGTCAGATCCGACTCAACGGTGAAGAAGTAACGGATGCCAATCGCGATGCCTATCGGCAGAACTTCGCCGTGGTGTTCTCCGACTATTTCCTTTTCCGTGTGCTTCACGGACTGGTCGACAAGGGGTTGGCACAGAAGGTTGCCATGTACCTCAGGGAGCTCCAGCTCGATGACAAGGTCAAGCTGGAGGGCGACCAGTTCTCCACCGTCGAGCTCTCTCAAGGGCAGCGCAAGCGGCTGGCGTTACTCGTGTCGTTTTTGGAGGACAGGAATGTATACCTCTTTGATGAATGGGCGGCGGACCAGGATCCGGTATTCAGAGGAGTGTTTTACTCAGAGATCCTTCCGGACCTCAAATCCCGTGGAAAGACGGTCATTGTCATCAGCCACGATAACCACTACTTCGATGTTGCTGACCGTATTGTTCGCTTTGAGGATGGTGTGATCGTGGAAGACCGGAGTCTGTCTCCTTCCAGCTCCACCGCGAGTGGCGGGAGAGACAGTCGACGGGAGCGTCGCGCTGCTGCGCAGACCCATGTTGAGATTGGACAGATCGCGGAGCAGCCCTGTTAGTCGCTAGGGGTTAGCGCATCGGGCAGCAGGGTTCGCGCTCTGGTGCCAAGCGAAGCCCTCATCAGACGATTGAAACCTATTGGTAGGTCAGACGCCACGTCAGACCTCGCCAGGGGCGGGTTCGGCCGATGAAATGGTCCTTATCGACCGAGGTGGCGTTTGAGGCTCCTGAGAGATGGAGGTCACACCTAAGCAACGGTAGGGCTCGCCACGGCTGCAGAGAGGTGGTGAATGGAGACGCAAGCCAGTGAACACTTTGGGATGAACGGATGAATCAAGTTGCCTATCTGCGAAAGCCAAGCGACTCGGCGTGGTGCATGACCCTGAATTCGTGCCACGAGCCCGATGCACGTTTGTTTTGCTTTCCCTTTGCCGGTACTGGGCCCTCGTTGTTTCGCCAGTGGGTGGGGGCGATCCCATCGAACACGGAGCTGATAGCCGTCGCCTACCCGGGGCGAGAGGCAAGGGCGGAGGAACCGTTATTCCACACCATTGAAGGGCTCGTCGAGCACATCATTCCGAACATTCTCCCGTTGCTTGATCGGCCCTTCGTGTTTTTTGGCTACAGCATGGGGGCATTGGTGAGCTTCGAGCTTGCTCGCATGCTCAGCGAAACGCACGGGCTGGAGCCTCAACACCTCTTCGTGTCTGCTGCGCGTGCGCCTCATTTGGCGGAACTCAACCCAATTCACGAGCTTGGCAATGCGGACTTCCTGCGGTCCTTGATTAGGCTGAACGGCATGCCGCGAGAGGTGCTCGCTAGCAAGGAGATGATCCGCTATGCGTTTCCCATTCTGCGCGCAGACTTTGCGGCCTGTGAAACGTACCGCTGTGACCTGGGGTACTTGGCGCGCTTTCCGATCACCGTATTCGGTGGGGAGCGGGATGCGCGGGTAGATAAGGAGCGGCTGGAAGCCTGGAGGAATTTTTCCGCGGTTTCGTTCCGCTTGAACATGGTGGAGGGTGATCACTTCTTCCTACGTACCCATCGCGATCAACTCTTGGGATCGCTTAATCGAGCGCTTGGCGGGATAGCGTATTGAACGTTCCAGTGGGCGGCAACGAGTGGAGGTTGTCATGGGTGAAGTAGGGGCACTTGGCCGGGTGAGTGAAATGACACCCGAGCAAAAACGCAAAGCGCTTGCCACGCTCCTCAAGGCCAAGTCGGTGGAGAAGGCCCTCTACCCACTATCCGACGAGCAGCGATCGCTGTGGTTTCAGCAGTCATTAGACGTCACCAATACAGCCTTCAATATCCCGCTGAACTACATCATCCATTTGCAGGTGGATGAGGGCGCGGTCCGGAAGAGTATCCAGGACATAGTCGATCGACAGGAAGTGTTGCGCACGCAGATTGTCAGCAGTGGCGGCGAGGTGCTGCAGAAAGTCAAGGACAAGCAGAAGGTTGCCATCAAGGTGACGACCCTGAAGGTACCGGAAGGGGCGGACTGGAGGGATGAGGTACTCAACTACAGCGATCAGCGAGCCCGGCAGCCCTTCGATCTCAAGAACGGGCCCCTGTTTCGCGTGGAGTTGGTGCATGTGCACGATGCGTTGAGCGTGCTGATGCTGACCGTCCATCACGTGATCTTCGATGGTTGGTCCACTGGGGTGTTCCTGCGAGATTTCGCGGACCGCTACGTGAGGCATGCCGAAGGAAGCTGCGTGCCCTTCGAGCCGTTGAAATACAGATACAGGGACTTCGTCAAGGGCGAGCGGACGGCGCTCACGGAGCAGCAGAAGCAGCAGCAGATTGACTACTGGCTGAGTCGACTTGACGGTGCACCCGTTGCCCTCACGCTGCCAGCGGACTACTCGCGCGAGAAGCGCTCTTCCACCGCCGGTGCGACCTACGAGCTGGCGGTGACGAAGACTCTTGCAGGCAGGCTCGAGAACCTTGGCAAGACCCACGGCGCCACGTTCTTTATGACCATGCTTAGCAGCTTTTACGTGCTCCTGGCGCGCCTATCCGGACAGTACGACATCGTCCTCGGCGTCGCCACTGCCAATCGCAAGCACGAAGAGTCATGGAGTTTGCTGGGGCAATTCTCGAAGGTACTGCCCATGCGGGCACGCTTCGATCAGCGGGGGTCGTTCGTTTCCGTGCTCAAGCAGGTCACCCGGGAGTGCTTCACGGATCTGGAAAACGACGGCGTGTCCATTACCTCCATTGTGGAGGCGGTGAACCCGGAAAGAGACCCGAGCATGAACGCCTTGTTCCAGGCGGGGTTCGATTTTCAGAACACGCCGTGGCCATCGGACAAGGTCAAACAGAGCGTTTCCTTGCTCAACGGAGACAATAGCTCGGCGAAAATTGATCTGAATCTGGCCGTGACAAAGATCGATAACAAGCTGCTGTTGACGTTTGAATATTGTGCAGGACTGTTCAATCCCTCAACCATTGAGAGTTTCGCAACTGCTTACCAACACCTGCTGGAGCAGATCGTCGTAAGGCCGGATTTGCCCGTGGATGAGCTGCCACTCCTTGGGATTGCCAGGCGCGAGCAGATCTCTGCGGTCAGCGATGGACCACCGATCAGCAACCTGCAGCAACGACCCCTGGTCGACATCATCACGCGAAGAGCTAAGGACTATCCCGAACGGACGGCGCTGGTCGATGCTGCATCGTCGGCATCATTGACCTATGCGCAGCTGTGCCAGCGAGCACACGGTTTAGCCGTGGAGCTCGAGAGGCAGGGGGTGCAGCCGCACGAGCGGGTGGGCCTGTTCTTTGAGCAGTCCATGGAATACGTGGTCAGTGTGCTCGCGGTATGGATCGCCGGGGCCTCCTACGTGCCACTTGACCGCAAGCTACCCGCGTCTAGGGTCAAGTTCATTCTCGATGATGCGGCCATCGAGACGATCTTGTCCTGCCAACAGGGGCAACGTCTGTGGAAGCAGGAGGCACTGCCCGGGCGGGTCCTATGCGTTGGTGATCCGTCCCCGAGCGATCATACAGGGGGGGCTGAGGCAGCTGCGCCAGTAGGGCCTGCAAAGGCTTCGGTCACTCTGCAAGACACTGCCTATACGATTTACACCTCGGGCACGACGGGGCAGCCCAAGGGGGTGGTGGTGTCGCATGGCGCGATATCGCACTACGCCCAAGGGGCGGCTCAAACCTTCGGCTTTACGCCGCAGGACCGCGTATTGCAGTTCGCTTCGGTCAGCTTCGATACCAGCTGCGAAGAGATCTTCCCTTGCTTGCTGAGCGGGGCCGCGCTTGTCGTTCGTGATCAGGCGATGGTCAGTACCGTTAGCACATTTTTGACACGAGTCGCGGAGCTGTCCCTGACGGCGATCAATTTGCCGACGGCTTATTGGGGTGAGGTGGTCAGCTCCCTGGAGGAAGATGAGCAGCTGGCGTTGCCATCGGCGGTTCGTTTGGTGGTCATCGGTGGCGAAGCGGCACCGCTCCCGCTGGTGAAGGCGTGGCTGCGCCGCTTTAAGAGCAGCGTTCGCCTGCTGAATACCTATGGTCCCACAGAGACCACCGTGAGCGTCACCACCTCGGAGCTGTCTGCTCTTGGCGTTGAGCTCGACGCCCTTCACCAGGTACCCATCGGCTGGCCGAATCCGGGGGTCCGAGTGGCGGTGGTCGATGAACACTATGAGCTTCAGCCCCTGGGCGTGGTGGGTGAGCTCGTCGTCAGCGGACCAACCTTGGCCGAAGGGTATCGAGACAGTCCAGCCCTCACCCGGGAGAAGTTTGTTGTGGCGCCATCGGCATCAAACGCCCCTGTGTTCTATAGGACTGGGGACTACGGGCGCCTTCGGGCCGATCTCGGTATCGAGTACAAAGGGAGGATTGATGGGCAAGTCAAGTTGCGCGGCTACCGCATCGAAACTCGAGAAATCGAAGCGGTGCTCCTTCGTCACGCCCAGGTCCGAAAAGCCTGTGTGCTGTTGCGTGACGATCTGGAAATAGAGCAGCTGGTGGCCTATGTGGCCGTCAGGAAGTCCGCGCGCGTCGACGGTTTTGAGCTAGTGAATTGGATTGGGCAGCACTGCCCCGCCTATATGGTGCCATCGCAGTGCGTCGTCATCGATGAGATGCCCCTGAATACCAGCGGCAAGGTGGATGTGCAAAAGCTCTACGCACAGCCGCTCCAACAGCTCGAGGGTGAGGTCGGCGCACAACCCAGTACGGCGACCGAAGAGATCCTAGCGGGAATCTGGTGTGGGCTCCTCGACCAGCGATGCCTCGACGTGCACGCGGACTTCTTCCGCCTGGGTGGGCACTCCCTACTGATCACCAAGATGCTATCGCGCATCGCTAAGGCTCTCGGCGTCGAGTTGCCACTGGCGAGTGTATTCCAGGCGCCGACGATCGCCAGCCTGTCCCGGCTCATCGACGACGCACGGGCATCGGCTTGTGGCGAGCCCACGGTCTCCTTGCCGATATTGAAGCGGGAAGATCAAAGTGCACGGGCACCGCTCTCTTTTGCACAACGCAGGCTTTGGTTTATCGATCGTCTGCGGGGCGAGAGTCTTCAGTATCAGATTCCGCAGGCCTTCACGCTTTCGGGTCCCTTCGATGAGGAGGTCGCGGAATCGTGCTTTCGCCACATCGTCGAGCGGCACGAGATACTCCGCAGTCGCATCATCGATGATGGGTCTTCAGGTGAGTGCTATCAGGAGGTACGCCCGGGTGACGGGTTCCGACTTCATCGTGTCGATCTTCAGCATTTGGCAGGCGATGCCCTCGAGGCGCGCGTGGGTGAGATCGTTGCCGATAATGCGTCGAGACCCTTTCGTCTGAGCGACGAGGCACCCTTCCGCGTCAGCGCGCTGCGCCTTGCGCAGGACCAGGTGGTGCTTGTCAGCAACATTCACCACATCGCTGCCGATGGTATGTCCTTGGACATCTTGTGGTCTGAGTTCGTAGAAGCCTATGAAGCATATCGGCGGGACGGGGCGATGGCGCTGCCATTGCCGGAAGTTCAGTACGCTGACTACTCGTACTGGCAGCACCGCATGCTCGACGAGGATACTGCGACTGTGCAGCTCGCGTACTGGGAGCGACAGCTCGACGAGCTGCCACAGGTGCACGGACTTCCCTTGGACCGACCCCGGCCAGATGTGCAGACCGTCAACGGCGCCAACCTCGAAGTGGTTGTTGATGCACAGACATGTGAAAAGCTGCGCACGCTCGCCGTCGACAAAAGCGTCACCCTGTATATGCTGCTGTACGGTGCCTTCTCCCTGCTGCTCGCACGCTATGCAAACGACGGCGACGTGGTACTTGGGACGCCAGTTGCGAACCGCAACAGCAAAGAGCTAGAGAAGCTCATCGGCCTGTTCGTTAATACGCTCGTTCTCCGGCTCTCCTGCAATGGCGATTCAACGCTTGAGGACTTCTTGCGGAGCGTTCGTGAGACTGTGCTTGATGCCCAGTCTCATCAGGACGTTCCCTTTGAGCGGGTGGTTGAACACCTCAACCCACGGCGCAGCGCACAGTACTCGCCCCTTTGCCAAATCATGTTTGGCCTAAACGTACAGCAACAGAGCATAGGGAAGTTTGCCGATATCGATGTGAGCCCCTACGAGGGGGTCGGCGAGAAGGGGGCGACGGCGCAGTTCGATTTGAGCCTTGACGCCAAGGATGACGGGCAGCTGTTGAGGCTCAGCTTCGAATACAACAGCGACCTCTTTGATCAGAGCACCGTGGCCGCGATGGCCAGACACTATCTGAACATCCTGAAAGCAATGCTGGAGAATCCGCAAACGCTCGCCGATATCCAGATGATCGATGACCAGGAAAGGCAGGAAATTCTCTCGCACCTGACTGGTCCCGCGGTTCCCGAGCCGCAGGCGGTGCCAAGGCAGTTTGCTGCAGTGGCGTCACGACAGCTTGATAAGCCTGCCCTCGTCGAGGGTCGTCGTAGCATCACCTATGGTGAGCTCTCGCACCGGGCCACAAGCCTTGCCGTCCAACTTCGAAGGATCGGAGTAGATGTCGGCGATGTAGTGGCGGTAACGGCGAGCCCGTCGATTGACTGGGCCGTAGCCGTACTCGGCATCTTCAATTCGGGCGCCACGTATCTGCCGATCGCCAGCGATCTCCCGGCAGCGCGAATAGAGCAAATGCTTCGCGACGCGGGGGCGCAGCTGCTGCTGCTCGGCGACGATGATGGGGAAATATCAACAAAGCTCGCGATCGGGCGCGAGACCGTCGCTTCCCTGTGTGAGGCGGGGGCTGGCGCGCGCGAGAGCAGCGAGACCGTTGAGTTCGCTGCTCCGAAGCTCAGCGATAACGCATACATTCTCTACACCTCGGGGTCGACCGGTGCGCCTAAGGGCGTTGTTGTCGACCATCGTGCGCTGGCGATGCACATTGATGGCTGCATTAGTCGATACGGGATTAAGGAAGTCGATAGAACCCTGGCGTTCTCCTCGATCAGTTTCGATGCCTCTTTGGAGCAGCTGATCGGAACCCTTCTTGGCGGCGCAACAGGCGTCATCTACGACAAGGCAAGGCTTACGCAGGGCGCTCGAGATGTCCTCGAGTTTCTCCAGTCCGAGCAGGTCACGGTGGCGGATTTGCCGCCGGCAGTTTTGCATCAGGCAGTGCGGGAAGACGCCGGATCGGATGCTGCCGCCCACCAGCTTGTTGCCGACAGCTCACTGCGTATGGTGATCGTAGGTGGCGAGGCGATACCGCCGGCACTCGCCGCCTACTGGAAGACGCATCGATTCGAGTGTCAGCTGGTCAACGCCTACGGGCCGACGGAGGGGGTGATCACCGCGGTCTCAGGCACTCTGGACGGTGAGGTGACCCTCGGTCAGGTCATGCCCGGGCGCTACGGCCTTATCTTGAACCAAGATGGTCAGTTGCTTCCCTTCGGCGCCGTCGGTCAGTTGTACCTGGGAGGGGCGTGTGTCGCGAAGGGATATCTTAACAAGCCAGAGCTGACGGATGAGAGGTTCGTGCGAAATCCCCTGTGCCCGGGCAGTGCGGACACAGTTTATGCAACGGGAGATCGGGTCAAGCTGACCCGCGATGGCAAGCTTCACTTTCTGGGGCGTGCTGACGAACAGGTGCAGCTCAACGGGATTCGAATCGAGCCAGGTGAGATCGAGCATTGCTTGTTGCAGGCGCCGGAGGTGACTGGGGTTGCCGTTGTCGTTGGTGATTTCTCCAGGGGCTTGGCTCCAGATCATCAGCGACGGGAGCTAATCGCATTCATCGCCGGTGATGCCTTGAGTGAGATCGGTGATCTGAAGAAGCACTTCCATGCCCGGATTGAGGGATCCTTACCCAGCTACATGATGCCGACGCATTGGGTGGCGCTGGATCGCGTGCCGCTACTCGCGAGCGGCAAGGTGGACAGGTCTCGCCTGCCCTTTGAGCGAATTGATACCTCGCGGACCGAATGGGTTGCACCGCGAAGCGACGTAGAAAAGCGATTGGCTGAGCTATGGGCGCGCATTCTTGGGCAAGACGTGGGGAGCATCGGACTGGACTGCGACTTTTTCATGCTGGGTGGGCATTCCCTCTTGTCCATGCGGCTCGTGGGTGAGGTACGTGGTGAGTTCGACGTCGATTTTCAGGTAGTAGATGTCTTTCGCCACAGTACGCTAGGTGCTATGGCACACGCGCTGGGCTCTCGGCGCGGCGAACGGCGCGCGCCGCTGCTTCAGGTACGGGACCGAAGCGAAAGCGTGCCCCTACCGCTGTCTTTCACCCAGCTACGATTGTGGTTCGTCGATCAGCTGGAGGAGGACAGCACAAAGTACAATATGCCTGCGGCGTTTCGGATTACCGGAAGCCTGAACATCGCGGCCGCGCAAGGCGCTTTCAGGCGCATGGTCGATCGCCATGAGGTGCTGCGCACCACCTATCAGCGGGTAGACAAGCCTCAATCCGCAGTGCCCGGTGAGCTTGTCGAGCAGCGCATCGAAGACGCCCGAGTGTTCTCCCTGGCCATCACAGATCTCAGCTCGACGCCTGAGCCGCTGCAACGGGACGCGCTTCAGCAACGCGTCAACGAGCAATGGGAGCAGCGCTTCGATCTTCAGGGGCAGCTTCCGATCGTTGCGGAAGTGGTCGTCCTTGGCGATAGGGACTACGCCCTGTTGGTGAACATGCACCACATTGCGGTGGACGGATGGTCATGGTCCATCGTTCAGCAAGAGTTTGCGTCGGAGTACAACGCGCAGGTGCGGGGTACGGTGAGCGGGATACAGACCCCTGTGATTCAGTACGCGGACTTCGCGCTATGGCAGCGAGACTGGATGGCGAGTGGTTCTCTCCAGGCCCAATCTCGCTACTGGGAGCAGCAGCTAGCGGATCTTCCGACCGTGCACAACCTCCCGCTTGATCGCCCCCGCAGCGAACTCAGGGAGTTCTGCGGTGCGAGCCATCGGGTCAGTTTGGATCCGGAGTTGACCGCATCCGTCCATGCATATGCACGGGCCCATCAGCTCACTCCCTTCATGCTCATTCACGCAGCGTTCTCGCTTGTGCTCTCGAAGTACAGCGGTGAACGCGAGGTCGTCGTGGGCACGCCAGTCGCCAATCGGGCTCATCGGGAACTCGATGCGTTGATCGGTTGCTTCGTCAACATGTTGGTGCTGCGGGTTCATATCGATCCCGACGCGCGGATTGTCGACTATCTCGAACAGGTCAAACACCTGAATATCGAGGCATTGGATAACCAGGAGTTACCCTTTGAGCTGCTTGTCGAGAAGCTCAACCCGAAGCGCGGCACGCAGCTGACGCCCCTGTTTCAGATCCTGATCAACATGGAGATTGCTGGCGATAGCCCCGGGCCTTCGCTTGACGGGCTGGAGTTCTCGCCGATTGAATCGGAAACGACGAAGACCAAGTACGACCTGAGCCTGAACATTGTCGATGGCCACGGACTCACCTTCGACTTCGAGTATCTTGCAGAGATTTTCGACGCCCAGACGATCACCCGCATGGGAGCGCACCTATGCGCGCTCCTACGGGAATTGGTCGAGGCGGATCATGAAGAACTGTCTTCACTTACCATGCTCGCGCCGGCAGAAGAGCATGCGCTGACGGCTCAGCTCAATCCCGCCGCGGGAGCTTACACATCCACGCACACGCTCGTCAGCCTGTTTGATCGCCAGGCGGAACTGAGCCCGAATGACGTTGCAGTTCGCGATGCTAAGAGCGAGCTGACCTATCTGCGCTTGCAGCGGCGTGCGGACCTCTTGGCGGCGGCGTTGCGCGATAGGGGCCTGCAACACGGCGATCGCGTAGCGGTGCTGCTGTCACGGGACAGCAACATGCTGGCGTGTCTATTGGGCATCCTCAAGTGTGGCGCCGTCTACGTGCCGTTAAGCCTTGATGCCACACGCTCGCGCATTGAGATGGTGCTGGAGGACAGTGACGCTCGATTCGTTGTTTTCTCACAGGAGCTCGCGTCCAGCGTGGAGGGCGCTGCCCAACGGAAGGCTCTATGTTTAGAGGAATTGCTGGATTCTCGCACCCCAGCTGCGCCTACGCAGTACTGCAGTTCGCCGGATGATCTGGCCTATTTCATCTATACATCGGGATCGACCGGTACGCCGAAGGCCGTAGCGATCACGCATGGAAATGCGGCTGCCATGATTGCGTGGGCTGGCGAGACGTACTCGGCGCAAGAGCTATCAGGCGTTCTGGCCAGTACACAGCTGACCTTCGATCTCTCTGTGTTCGAACTCTTTGTCCCTATCAGCCATGGCGGGGCGACGCGTATCGTAGACAGCCCCTTAGCGCTCATGACGGGAACATGGAACGACCTCTCGCTCATCAACACGGTGCCGTCCGTAGGACGAGCATTGGTAGAACGCCAGGCCGTCCCTACATCGGTATCAACGGTTAATCTCGCGGGCGAACCCCTGCCGCGAAAGCTCCTGGGTGACCTACTCGCCGTGGAGGGCGTCACGCGGGTCTGCAATCTATACGGGCCGTCCGAGGACACCACCTACTCCACGCACGCTAGCTTTACCGAAGCGGTGGAGGGGACCGTGCCGATTGGTCGGCCCGTCAAGTTCTCTCAGGCCTACGTGGTGGATGTGTTCAATCAACTGGCACCGCCTGGTGCGTCAGGGGAGCTGTTGCTAGCAGGTGCAGGCCTTGCGCAGGGGTACTTCAATAGGCGGCAGTTGACGCGGGAGAAGTTCGTGCACCTGCCTGTGGGCCGGCTGCCGGTGCAGCGCCTCTACCGGACGGGCGACCGCGTCCGCTGGAACCGTGACGGCCAGTTGGAGTACCTGGGGCGCTTCGACGATCAAATCAAGTTCAACGGCTTCCGAATAGAGGTGGGAGAGATCCAGTCTCACCTGGAGCAGGTGGATTGGATTGACACGGTGGTTGTGCAGAAGGTTCGCCTCGGGGAGGTATCGGGTGTAGCCGGTGAGAAGGAAGAGGGGGGAGAAGAAGAGGCCCAATACGCCCTGGTGGCGTACGTGAAGGTCATTGACTTGGCGCTACGCGATGCAAGTGAACTGTGCGACCAGCTCAAGGGCTACCTCTCCGAACGCTTGCCCAGCTACATGCTGCCGAACCGAATCGTGCTCTTGACCGAGTTCCCCTTAACGGCAAACGGCAAGATCGATAGGAGTGCCTTACCGCTTCCCCTTATCGAAGGGAATGAAGGTCAACTTGCGCCGCGGACGGCGGCTGAACGCTTCGTACTGAAGGTTTGGCAATCAGTGCTGGGCACGTCGAGGCCTATCGGCGTGATGGATGACTTCTTTGCCCTGGGGGGCCACTCGCTTCTGGCGGTGAGCGTCATCTCGAGCCTGATGGAGAAGTTGCAAATCGATGTGCCACTGGCGGCAGTGTTCGCCCATCCCACCATCGGAGGTCTGACGGTCGCTCTCGCTGAGGCAGCCGGTGGGGTCGAACGTCTGACCCTGATGGTCGAGACCTACGAGCGTATCGCTGCACTATCTGCGGACGAAATCGCTCAAGAGCTCACGGCACGCCGGCATGAAGACGCTGTGCTGGTCACAGCCGGAGGTGACACTCATGGTGCTTAAGACCCTGACGACGGAGCAGGAAGCCCTATTCGAACGTGCCCTGGAGGGTAAGGGAATCTCGGTGGTGGCCGGTGAGGAGCTCTCGGCGGATGGGGCGCAGGGCGCGTACGCTCAGCTGTCCTCCTCCCAGCGACGAATGTGGTTCATTGACCAGCTCACGCCTGGCTCCGGTGCTTACAACGTCTCGCAGATCTTCATGTTGCGCGGGAGCCTCGACCGAGATGCGCTGTTCGAGAGTCTGGCCAGCGTGGTCGAACGTCATCAGGTGCTAAGAGCCTTCTATCCTCAGCACGAGGGGGAACCGTCGATGTCCGTGTCGGGGGGCGAGCACCATGAGTGCTGTTTCCACGATCTGATCTCAGCACGCCCCAGCGATCGCGAAGACCAGCTCCGGGCACTGCTCCAAAGAGAGGCAGATAGGCCGTTTAAGCTCAGCTGCGGGCCCGTCTTCCGCGCCAACCTAGTGCGTACTGAAGAGCACGTACATTTTCTACAAATCGTCATCCACCATATCGCCACCGACCAAACGTCTCTGGATATCGTTGATCGTGAGATCAGTGAGCTCTACTCAGCGCGGGTATCGGGGCGAGCACCGGAACTTCCTGCCGTCACCCATCAGTACTCGGACTACGCGCGATGGGAAGCGAGCAGTGCGATGAGCGGGCGCCTAGGTGAAAGTCTCGCCTATTGGCGGCGAACACTGGAGGATTTGCCCAAGAAGCTGCCAATTGGACGAGCCTCGCACGCTGGCGGCGAAGGTGCGCAACGTCAGTGCGACACGGTTTCCCAGTTGATTCCATTGGCTGTTGACGACGAGCTCACACGCATTGGCGTTGGCGAGAACACAACCCGCTTTACCATCTACCTCGCGGCCCTAAAGGCGCTTCTTAGCCTTGCCACGGGAGAGCGCGATGTCCTCATCGCGACGCCCGCTAACAATCGTACGCGCGAATCCTTCGAGGCCATCGTGGGCTTCTTCGCCAACACCGTCGTGCTGCGGAGCAAGATCGACGACGGCGAGGACTTCATTACCTTGGCTCGGGACGTGGGCCGCGGTGTGGTGGCGGCCCTAGCGCATCAGTCCCTCCCCTTCGAACGCGTAATCCAAGAGTCTGCGACAGACCACCCATCGCAGCGCAGTGGGTCGCTCCTGCAAACCATGTTCGTGTTGGTGGATTCTACTGAGCGCCATCTACGACTGCCTGGGATCGAGATCGAGGGCATCGACCACGCGCAGTCGGACGCGAAGTTCGATATGGTTTGGCAAGTGGATCTAAAGCCTTACGGCGTTGTAGTGAGTTTGCAGTTTGCTATCGATGTCGTTGATAAACTAACCGCAGCGAAGTTACTGCACCAGTACACCACGCTGCTCAAAGATCTCGTCACCTCGCCGCAGTTGGCTCTCTCGTGTCACGAGCTCACATCAGGGCCTACAGACCGTGCGGAAGGCACGCTTGCCACAGCACATGCGCATGACTCCGTGGCCGCAGTCTTCCGCGCCGCCGCCGCCAAGTTCCCCCGTAAAGCGGCCGTGCGCACGACATCGGACACGATCAGCTATGCAGAGCTCGACAAGCGTTCCGATCACTTAGCCGGCGTATTGTCCCAGAAGGATCAGCGCATCGTCGGGATCGTATCCGCCGCCGGAATTGACATGATCATCGCCATGCTGGCGTGCCTGAAGGCAAACAAGATCTATGTCCCCATCGACGCGACCTATCCACCAGAGCGTCAACGGCGCATCGCAGACAACGCCAAGGTGGGCATTGTGCTGTTTGAGCAAGAGGCGACCGCCCTCACGTTTATGGACTCGCCGGAGCCTATCGTATCAATCAATACGAACGAGTTGGATCCGATGGAGACTCCCTTCACAGGTCCTATCACGGAGCGAAACGCCTATATCTTGTACACATCCGGTACGACGGGGGTACCAAAAGGGGTGTTGCAGAGTCAGGAAAACCTCCTGTACTTCCATCGCCGATATGTCGAGGCGCTCTCGCTCACACCGGATGACGAGGTGCTTGCTTTATCATCGTTCGGTTGCGATGCCTCAGTAATGGACATTTTTGCGGCGCTGCTGACGGGCGCCACGCTGAGCGTGCTAGATCTGAAGCAGCACAACCTTCAGCAGCAGCTCGAATTCGTCGCGGCGCATGCCGTAACGATATATCACTCGACGCCCTCCGTATTTAAGTACCTGTTCTCGAACGACGCGGTCGAGCGCATCCCCGAGCTCGCAGGCAACCTGCGCGCTGTTGTCATGGGTGGAGAGCTGGTCGATAGCGCCGTGCTGAGCCTCGCAAAGCGCAGGCTTAGTGAGAACTGCGTGTTTATCAACGGATACGGTCCGTCTGAGTCCACCCTTGCTATGCAGTGCATTTCAAAGGTTGCAGAGCTAGATCCACAGGGGGCAGCCAACATCGGCCGGCCAGTGCCAGGCACCGAAGTATCGCTGCGAGACGATACTGGGACTGAAGTTGGTGTAGGCGATGTGGGGGAGATCGTTATCCAGAGTCCGTATGTTGCTTTGGGCTACTGGGGAGACGAAGAGCAGACATCGTTGCGCTTCTCCGAACAGTCCGACGGGGCGAGGAGCTACCGCACCGGCGATTACGGGCGACGCAGGCCCGATGGCTCAATTGACTTTGTTGGGCGCACGGATCGCCAGGTGAAGATCCGCGGGCACCGCGTTGAGCTTCTGGAGGTAGAGGCGCATCTTAGTGAGCATGCGGCCGTTCGCTCGGTCGCCGTCGTGCCGCGGAAATCGGCGGGACATACGCAGCTTGTCGCGTATTACGTATGGGACTATGCGAACGTTGTCGTTGACGCAGAGTGCTTGTCGCTGTTGCCTGACGATGACGCAGGACCTGCAGGTACGGCAGCGCCGGTCAAGGCTGCCCTCGAGGCGAGCGTCGGCGCGCTGCTGGCGGCGTTCCTCTCAGAGCGCGTTCCCTCCTATATGGTGCCTACTGCCCTGGTGCGCGTCGAGAAGATGCCGCTGAACCACCATGGAAAGCTCGACGTTGACGCTCTGCCGTCGCCTATAGGCAAGGTCAGTACGGGGACGGGGCAGGGGCCTGCGACTGGTACTCAACGCCGACTGTCAGGCCTGTGGTCTCGGCGTCTCGGTCGCAGCGACATCGGTGCGGACGAGGACTTCTTCGAACTCGGCGGCGACTCGCTGTTGGCCATGTCTCTCGTCGGCGATGTCTGTGAGCTGTTCTCCGTCGACATCAACATCAGCGAGTTCTTCGACGCATCGACGGTCGCGGCCTTGGCCAGCGTGGTGGAGAACGCGAAGACCCGAAGCGTTCTCGAAGGCCCAATCGACGCCCCCCGGAGCGGCGCGAAGGGCGCGGTAGCGTTGTCGAATGAGCAGCGGCAGCTGTGGCTTACGGAGCAGCTCGAGGGGTCTAGCCTTCACTACCATCTGCCCCTGCTCTACGAGCTGGAAGGGACTGTCGATGTCGGGCGCCTGGAGCAGGTCCTGCGCGACACCGTGGAACGCCACCAGGCCTTAAGGACGGTCATCGTCCAACAGCCCGACGGGACCGCCGTCGGGAAACTCCTATCGGCGGATGAATTCGTCCTCTCGCACCGGTCTCTGGCCCAGGTCACGGAGCGCGAGATCGCCGATGCCCTGAACGAGCCGAAGCAGAGCCCGTTCGACCTGTCGTGCGATTTCATGTTGAGGGCAACGCTCGTGTCCTGCGACGGTCGCCCGCGCTACCTGCTGATCGTGCTCCATCATATCGCCGCCGATAGCTGGTCTTTGAACCTCCTGCATGAGCACCTGATGCGCGAGATGACATGCGCTAGTGATGCGAAGGCAGCAGCGGTCCGTCCGATCAGCCAGTATCGCGACTATGCGCGCTGGCAAGAGGGGCGATTGACGGAGTCCCAGCGGCGACGACAACTCAACTATTGGGAAGATCAGCTAAGCAACTCGCCACCGGTGCACAACTTGCGCCTGGCGGTGCCTCGCGGTGCGCAGCCGGACTACACGGCCGCCTATGTGCGACGTGCAGTTTCCGCCGAGCGATCTAAGCGACTAAAGGAGTTCGCCTCATCGCAGGGCATGACCCTCTCCATGATGATCCAAGCAGCGTTTTCCCTGGCCCTGTCGCGCTACTCCCAGACCGACGACATCGTTATGGGGAGCCCTGTGGCCAATCGACCGCGGCGCCACTTTGAGGATCTCATCGGCTTCTTTGTGAACACCGTTGCGCTGCGTGTGGACTGTCACCACGGTCAGCGTGTGGGAGATTTTCTTGATGCGGTTAGGCGAGCGAACTTAGGTGCGCTAGCGCACCAGGATGTCTCCTTTGAGGAGGTTGTTGAGCGCCTGAATCCCGGACGCAGCAATCAGTACACGCCGCTGTTCCAAATAATGCTTGGGATGGATGTTCCCGCGTCTGCCACGTCGTTGCAGCAACGCTCATCTTTGAAGAGAAAACGGTGTGCTACGGGACACGCGAAGTATGAGCTGAGCCTCTTCGTTACGGACGACGCCGATGGGCTCTGCTTTGAATACGAGTACAGAGCGCAGCTGTTTGAGTCTCGGACGATCGAGATGATGGCCCGACATGTAGAAAACCTGCTCCTTCGGCTTATGACGGCGGATAGTTCGCAGCCACTCGGTGAGCTGAAAATGCTGTCACGGGAGGACGAATCCTACTTGCTGAACGACATGAATCGTCCTCCTATGCTACTCGGGGAGGTGCCGGAAACCGTTCATGCGCTCATACAAGCGCAGGTGAGTCGATCGCCCGAGGCGACGGCATTCATCTTTGGTGAGTGGCGTTGCACCTACCGGGAGTTCGAGAACTGGGCGAACGCGATCGCCAATCGTCTGGTCGCCGAGGGACTCGGTCCGCACGCGCGCATTGGTGTTTGCCTGCCAAGCTCTCCTGCCGTGTTTGCGACGATGTACGCGGTGATGAAGGTGGGCGCCACGTTTGTCCCTATCGACCATACCTATCCGATCGATAGGGTGAGAAGCATCATCGAGGACAGTGACATCGAGGGGGCGATCACCCACGCTAGCATGCACGCGGTGTTCGAGAAGGTCCCTACCGTGGCCCTACTTACCGATTTGGAGCTAACGGCGTACCCCGCAGCTGACGTGGATTTCCATGGCCCGGCAGAGGCACGCGATAGCGTGGCGCCGGTCTACATCATCTACACCTCCGGGTCCACAGGGAAGCCGAAAGGCGTTCAAATCTCTCACGCTGGGGCGGTCAACTTCCTGTGTGGCTTTGTCCAAGCGTTGGGCATCTCGACGAGAAAAACGTGGCTGCAGTTGGCAAGCGTGTCTTTCGACATCACGTTGGTCGAATGGGGCGCCTGCCTGGCGACGGGTGGTTGCTGCGTCATCGCTGATGACGATGTGCGCATGGATGCCGAGGGCCAACTCAAGCTCATTGCAAACCAACGCATCGAGGTGATGCAGGCCACGCCGTCGCGCTGGCGTCAGCTTTTTGCTACCGGGTGGACGATTCGCCATGAAGTGGTAGGCGTGTCCGTTGGAGAAGCGCTTGGTGAGGACCTGGTGCAACTGTTCAGGGAGAAGCCCCTCACGATCTGGAACTGCTACGGGCCAACAGAAACCACGGTCTATGCGACGGTAAAAAACGTCTGCGACCCTGCCACCGTGGGCGAGCCGGTGTCGATCGGTCGGGCGCTTCCCGGCTACACGCACTATGTGTGTGACAAGCAAGGTCAGCTTGTGCCCTACGGTGTGATTGGTGAGCTATATCTGGGCGGGGTTGGCGTTGGCGATGGCTACTTCAATCGCGAATCGCTCAACAAGGAGAGGTTTGTGCCCCATCCCTGGAGCGAGGATCCAGGCGCACGCCTGTACCGCACCGGCGACCAGGTGTGCTACCGCAGCGATGGTGAACTTACCTACATCGGTCGAGAAGACCATCAGGTGAAGTATCGCGGCTATCGGATCGAGCTGGGCGAAATTGAGTTTCAGCTAACGCAATCATCGCATGTGTCCGCTGCCCTGGTCCTACTCGAGGACCCCCAGTCAGCAGCACCGGCGCTGCGAGCATTTCTGCAAAGAGCAGAGGGTGTGCACGTAGCCCCCTGCGTAATTATTGACGCTGCGAAGCAGCGCTTGATCCACACGCTTCCAGCGTACATGGCGCCCCACGACTATTGCGTCCTGGATGAGCTTCCCCTGACACCGAACGGAAAGATTGACAGGGCCGCGCTGCTATCAATCCGGGGGGAGAATACCTCTGCTGTTCTAGCGATGCCCGAGTCGCCCGCGGAACGGGCTGTCGCTTCGATTTGGGAAGACCTTCTTGGCGTGAGCGATGTTGGCCTGCACGACAACTTCTTCAATCTTGGTGGTCAGTCGCTGATGGCGATCAAGATCGTGTCCCGAATCGAGAGGGTGTTCAGGCTAGAGATCAGCCTGCGGGAGTTCTTCTCCGATCCGAGTATCCAAGGAAACCTGGATGCCCTGAGCGCTCACGTGGGCAGCAGAGCTGATCTCGATGAGGTGGCGCAGCTTTATGAGCTGGTAGCAGAGCTATCTCCTGGGGAAGTCACGGCGCTACTGGAAAGTCAAACGGCTTGATAGGCCATCGCGGAGACAATCATTAGGCGTTTAGGGAATTCGCTTCCCTAATACGATCACTGAAAACTTGGCAATAGGGCAGGGAAGATGATGAAGGCAGAAGTTGAGCAGCTATACGCATTGTCCTTGGCGAGTAAGGGACTTGATGTGACCCCGAAGCGCGTCATCTCCAAAGCGAAGAAGCGCCCCCACTACGCTCAGTCCGATGCGCAAAAGAGACTCTGGCTAATCGACAACCTAGATCCGGGCAACGCCGCCTACAACATGCCGTGCGCGTTTCGGATAACCACGGCCCTGGACATCGATCTCCTAGAGTCCAGTTTCAACGCGGTGGTCGAACGGCATGAGATCCTTCGCACGGTGTTTGATGAGATAGATGAGGAGCCCGTGCAGATCGTTCGGGAGTCTCTGCCGATTTCCGTGCGTCGCGTTGAGATCACGACGGAGGAGAGCGCAGAAAGAGAGTCTAGCTTGCAACAGGTGATCAACAGGGAAGCGCAGCAGCCCTTCGATCTACGTGAGGGTCCGCTGCTGCGGGTGACAGCCGTGCAGCTTGGCGAGGAAGAGCATGTGGTGCTGATCGTCTTGCACCACATCGTGGGGGATGCCAACTCCTTTGAAGTCTTGCTGAGCGAGGTGTCCGCCTTCTACGACGCCCTTACCAAGGGCGAGACCGTTTCCTTGGAACCGATGGCGCTGCAGTACGTCGACTACTCGGAATGGATGAAGGGCTCGTTAGCGGGAGACAAGAAGGATGAGCAGGTGGGCTTCTGGAAGGGCTACCTTGAAGGCGCACCGAATACGCTGAACCTGCCCGTTGATTACCCGCGTCATCTTGAAAGGACGCAAGCGGGTGCGAGTAAGCACGTTGCTCTCCCAGCGGAGCTTTCGGAGCGCATTCATACGGTGGCGCGGCAGACAGGCAGTACGGTTTTTATGCTGTGCCTGGCAGCGTTCAAAGCGCTGATGTTCCGGTACACGAACAGCGAGGACGTGGTGGTTGGGACCCCCGTGTCCAATCGCAACCGCGAAGAGTTGAAGCCCCTTATCGGCTTTTTCGTGAACACGCTTGCCCTGCGATCGGATCTGTCTGGAGATCCCTCGTTCGGTGAGCTGGTCGAACGGGTTCGCGAGTCCACACTCGCAGCATTCGCGCACCAGGAACTGCCCTTTGATTACCTGGTCGAGCAGATCGATGTAAAGCGGCACTCCACGGCCGTACCCCTGATCAACACGATGTTCTCCTATAGCCAACAGGGCGAGGGGATGATGCCCGACGAGATGGAGCCGGTCGGCGTTGAAGTGAGCACCTCGAAGTTCGATCTGAGTATGGAGGTGGGCGCTAAGGGGCCTTGTTTGAGTCTCACCGTTGAGTACGCCACCGATCTCTTCGAGGGGGCGACTATCGAGTTCTTTATTCAGCACTACATCCGCCTACTGAGTCATGGCCTTCGCCAGCTCGATACGCCGTTGTCGCAGCTCGAAGTTCAGGGAGAGGTCGAGCATAAGAAGATCGTAGACGAGTGGAGTCGCGGACCGGAGGTCGCGTTGCCCGAGGCCAGCATCCGGGACCAGCTCAGGGCACAACTGCAGCGCCGCGGTAGCGCAGTGGCCGCCGTGGATGCAGACGGGGAAATGAGCTACGACCAGCTGCACGCTCGGGTTCGTCGTATCAGCCACCAGCTGTTGAGTGCCGGCGTGGGCAAGGGCGATGTGGTTGCCGTGTGCATGGACCGATCGAACGAGCTCATCGCCAGTATGGCCGCCGTCCTGGACTGCGGAGCGGCGTTCCTGATGCTCGACATTCGCTATCCACAGGACCGCTTGGGCTACATGGTCCAGGACGCCGGAGCCAGCATTGTGTTGGGTCGCCAAAAGGACCGCGAAAGCGTGCCACCGGCAGTGCGCGAGCGCTGTCTTTACGTAGATGAAGCGTCTGGCGCGTCTGGCGAAATGATGCATCCCACGGGCACGCTGGCCGGAAGTGATCTCGCCTATGTGGTCTACACGTCTGGCTCAAGCGGCAAACCCAAGGGGGTGGAAATCACGCACGACGGCCTGGCGAACCTGATTAGTTGGCACCGCAACGCCTTTAAGGTCACGCCGAGCGATAGGGCCTCGCAGATCCTGGGCGTGTCCTTCGACGCGTTCGTGCTCGATACGTTGCCATATCTGTGCTCGGGGGCGAGTATCCATTTCGTGGACCAGGACACCCGCGTCGACCCATCGGCGTTGGTGCGCTGGTTGGATGAGCAGAAGATCTCCATTGGTGTAATCCCCACGCCGCTAATGGAGTCTATGTTCGATGAAGCCTGGCCCAAGTGCGCGGCCTTGCGCGTGCTCCTGACGGGCGGTGATACGCTCCATCGCAAGCCTCCGAAAGCCCTGCCTTGCAAGCTATACAACCTATATGGCCCAGCAGAGAGCACCGTGGTCAGCACGTGCAAGGAAGTGTCGCCCTTCATCTCTATCGGCATCAAGCCGACGATAGGACGGCCGATTCAAAATCACCGGGCATTCGTTCTGGATTCGCACCAGAAGCTTGTCTCTGCGGGCGTCGTTGGAGAGCTCTATGTGGGCGGGCCGGGAATCGCGCGAGGCTATCGCAACAATCCCGCGCAAACCGCTCACGCCTTCGTGGATGTTGCGATACCGGGAGAAGCGCAGCCGCTGCGCCTGTACAGGACCGGTGATCAGGCGAAATTGCTTACGAACGGAGACATCGACTTCATCGGTCGCGTAGATAGGCAAGTCAACATACGCGGATTCCGGATCGAATTGGCGGAGGTCGAGGCCAACCTATTCGAATTTATGGGTGTTGGACGCGCTGCCGTCGTGCCGTGCGAGCCACTGGGCGGTGACAAAAGTAATGCTCAGCTGATTGCATTCATCGAGCCGACGGAAGGTCAGCGGATCTCCGTACCAGAGGTCAGGGATTTCTTGCGGGATCGTTTGCCGGCCTTTGCGCTGCCGACGACCTATCACATTGTGTCCAAGCTCCCGGTGACGGCAAACGGCAAGATCGACTACGACGCCCTAGAGGCGCCGGATGTGTCTCGAACCGAATCGCAGTCGATGCCGCTCTCCCCCACCGAGGAGATCATCTCGGGTATTTGGTGCTCGATGCTAAAGATGGAGCGTATCGGCATCGAGGACAATTTCTTCTCCTTGGGCGGGCATTCCCTGTTGGTGGCTCGGACCACGACACGAATAAACAAAGTGTTGAAGGTCGATATGCCGCTCAAGGCGATATTTGACGAACCCACGGTTGCGGCACTTGCCCGAAGCATTGACGCGAACAAGTGGGGAGGAAAAGGCACGAAGGTCCCACCGCTGAAGACGCGTAGCGAGCGGGAAGACGGCCCTCATCGAGCTGACACGTCATTCCCTCAGCAGCGCCTGCTGTTTCTTGAACTGCTCGATCCGCAAACGTCAACGTACAACGTGCCCATTGCCCACAAGATCGAGGGCGAGCTCAATCTTCGGGCGCTGCAGTTCGCGTTCGATCAGCTGATCGCTCGTCACGAGATCCTACGCACGGTTTTCGGACTTGATGAGAATTTCCTGTACTACCAGGAAATCTCCCCGCCAAGTACCGTACATATCGTGCAGACAAGCCTGCGCGCAGTACCGGAGGATCAGAAGGACGAACACGTCCAACTTTTGCTCGATGAGCACGCCAATCAGCCTTTCGATCTCCTCAAAGGACCTCTGTTCAGGGTTAACCTGGTAGAGACCAGCGAGCACACGCATGTGCTGCTAATGAACATGCATCACATCATCACCGATGGATTGTCCATCGAGATTTTGTACAGGGAGCTGTCCGAGTTCTACGGTGCCTTCTGCGAGGGTAGGGCGGCCTCGCTAAAGCCGCTGGCGTACCAATACGCTGACTTTGCGCAGTGGCAGACCCGGTGGCTGCGCTTTGGCGCACTTATCGCACTCAGAAAGTACTGGGAAACTGCGCTCACCGATGCCCCCGCGGAGATCAGCTTGCCGCTCGATCGAGCGCGGCGACCGAACCAGAGCCTGAAAGGTGACGTTGTCAATTTCTCCATTGACAAGAACCTGCGCAAGCGGCTGAGGGCCATCGCGAACGAAAACCACGTCACCCTGTTCATGCTCCTGCTTGGGGCGTTCAACGTGTTCCTCTCCAAGTACAGCGGTCAGACAGATGTGGTGGTGGGGACGCCAACCGCCAATCGAAAACTCGAAGACTTGGAGAATCTGATTGGGTTCTTCGTCAACATGCTGCCGATGCGAACGGATCTGTCCGGCAATCCAACCTTCAGGGCGCTGCTGGAACGGGTTCGGGAGATGGCGCTTGGTGCTTACGAGCACCAGGACCTGCCCTTTGAGCAAATCGTCGAGCAGGTGAGTGAGGAAACCCGATGGCATCGATCACCGATATTCCAGGTAGCCTTCGTGTTGCAACAAGCGCAGGAAGAGGGCGTCAAACTTGCCGGTATGGAATTGGAGCCGGTTGGTGTTGAAAACAAGACGTCGAAGATGGACTTGACGCTTGCGATGCAAGAAGTGGGCGACTGTATCGAGGCCACCTTCGAGTACAACGTTGACTTGTTCGATCGAACGACAGTCGTTCGGATGACAGCGCACTTTGAAAGTGTGCTGCGTCAGCTCGTGGCGAATATCGATTGCGAGCTGTCAGATGTGCAGCTCGTATCGGCTCAGGAGCGCGAGGTCATCGAGCGAGACTGGAGCCAGGGCGCGCTGGTTGAGGGGGATCTCACGGATGCCTGCACGGCGTTCGAGCAACACGCGGTGTCCAATCCGAATGCGCCGGCGCTGAATGACGGCACGGCCACCCTGAGCTATGGGGAGCTGGATCAAGAGGCTAACCGACTGGCCAACTACCTTGTGTCTCGTGGAGTACAGAGCGATGACGTTATCGCCGTAGCGCTTCCGCGCTCGGTGTCGATGATTAGCAGTGAACTCGCCATCTGGAAGGCGGGAGCGGCCTTTATCAATCTCGACTTGGAGCACCCGACTTCCCGTTTGGCTCACATCTTGAAGACCGCAGCGGTGAAGAAGGTGATCACGATTAGCGATGTGCTTGATCACTTGCCGAAGGAAATACAGGGTGCGTGTGAGCTTGTGCTGCTGGACTCGCTCGGTGAGGCACTTACATCGGCGCCTACGGTGAAGCCCGACGTGTCGAGGCTCGCGGGGAGCGTGGCCTACGTCAACTCCACCTCAGGGTCGACGGGGGTTCCCAAGTGCGTGGAGGTGACGCACGGCAATGTTGCCAACTTGAATCACGCGATGCAGTCCGTGTTGGAAATCAGCGCCCAAGACAAGGCCTCGCAGCTCGCTGGGCCATCCTTCGATGCGATGGTGTTCGAGGTTTGGCCGTATTTGACCGCCGGGGCCAGCGTGCAGGTGATTGCCGCTAACGTTGCGAAGTTGCCCGAGCACTTGATTGACACTCTGGCCAAGCAACAAGTCACCGTGGCATTTATTCCAACGGCAATGCTGGAGGTATGTCTGTCCTTGCCGTGGCCGAAGGAGATCGCGCTCACCAGGGTAAAGACCGGCGGGGCGGCGCTGAAGAAGTATCCGCCACCGGGGCTTCCCTTCAGCGTGTACAACATGTACGGCCCAACGGAAAACACGGTCGCGTCGACCTACGCCAAGGTGCCCGAGCTTGGTCACTTAGACGGGCGTGCGGCGCTTCCGTCAATTGGCAAGCCGCTTCCTGGCGTGCAGGCGTATCTGCTCGATGACGGCCTGAACCCAGTTCCAGAGGGAGTGGTTGGCGAGATCTACTTGGGAGGTGCGAGTCTGGCGAGGGGCTACAGGAACGCTTCGGAACAGACCGCACAGGCATTCGTTGCCAGTCCATTCGATCGTGAGCAGCGTCTCTACAAGACCGGTGATCGGGCCCGCTATCGCGATGGAGAGCTGGATTTCCAAGGCAGGCTCGACGATCAGGTGAATCTCCGCGGCTATCGCATTGAGCTTGGAGAGATCGCGGCGGCGATACTCGAGTCGCCCCACGTGGAAGAGGCGTTCGTTACCGTAAGCGACGCGAACGGCACACAGGCGCTGGTTGCGTACGTCACGGGTAAGCCCAAGCAGGCGGTCTGCGAGGACCATGTGCTGATCGCCCTCAAATCGCGCTTGCCCGCCTACATGCTGCCCACCGCGGTGATGGTGCTTGATACCTTGCCTAAAAACTCCAATGGCAAGGTGGAAGCATCGAACTTGCCAGCGCCCGACACGGCGCCGCGAGCCCACGTACCCCAGGTGCCCATCGTCGAGGAGATGGATCGGCAGCTCGCCAAGATCTGGTCTGAGGTGCTCAACTATCAGCCCACGAGCCTGGCGGAGGACTTCTTTGAGCATGGGGGCCACTCGATGCTGGCGCTCACGCTCAAGGCGGAAATTCGCAAGGCCTTTGGCGTGGAAATCAAACTGACAGAGCTGTTCGAGGACGCTACGCTTCAGCATTTGTCCAAGCTGGTGCGGGAATCGGATCAGGTATTCGACACGCAAGCAGAGTACTTCCGTCTTCCCGAAACGCCGTCACGGGAGAAGTCAGCATCATTCCTCCATAAGTTCCGCCAGTTTGTGCAGGCGGCACCGAATAGGATCCTGGTAAAGGCGCCAAGGTGGCGACCAAAGCCCAACCGCTCGGATCTGCTGGTTCCGCTTCAAGCTGAGGGGCACGGACCCACTGTCTATTGCGTTCACGCCATATCGGGTGTCGTGACGCCCTACCGGGAGTTCGCCAACGCCCTCGGACCGTCGCACCCTGTCTACGGACTGCAGCTTTCCGAGAGAGAGTCTCAGCCGAACCCATCGGTCGAAGACCTGGCAGAGCAGTATGCCGAGGCGATACGAGGGCGAGATGCCCGCGGCCCGATCGCCCTCGTGGGTTGGTCCTTCGGCGGTGTCCTCGCATTCGAGATGGCCAGTCACCTAAGAGCGCTAAGCGTTGAGGTTGCCAACCTCACCCTGATAGACAGCTTTCCCTGCAGCGCGGACATGAAGGGTGACCGCCCCGATGGTCAGCAGCTACTGGTCGAGTTCTTGAGCGACCTTGCCCTCTCTAGCGGCGAGGTGGATCTGGTCGCGTCTGACCTCCAGACCTTGAATGAGCTTCCCGAGGGTGCGGATCTGGCACAAGGAGTGCAGAAGCTCATCGCTCATCGTCTGCTTCCGGATGGCTTCCCACTGGAAGAGGCAGCGCAAAAGTGGGGGGTTTACCAGCGAGGCTTTGAAGCGTGGTCAACCTATACGCCGCAGCCGTACCACGGAGAGGTGAACCTAATCGCCGCCGCGCAAGAGTTCTCTGACCAGCGTCCTACGCCGCTTAAGGCCTGGGGGAAGTACGCGGCCGGGGGGTTGTCTATCGATGTGGTGCCTGCAACCCACTACTCCGTTATGCGAGGCGAGCATGCGGTCTTCTTGGCGGACACGGTGAGGACGGCCCTGCTGCCTCAGCAAGAGATCGAGGTTCAATCGTGAACGAGCATGTGAGATGCGAGCGCGACATTTTCTCCTACTTGATATCAGGGGGTGAGCACTAATGGCCACACTATTAAGAGCAGAATCGGTCGAAGAATTGCCGGACAACTTTCGTCGCGGCGAAATTAGATCCGTCGTTGGAAAAGACCTGTTCGATAACCGTGTTTTTGATTGGTCCCTGGAATACCTTGCTGAGAATCACGGGGATGTGCCCGTAAGCACACATTCGAAGTTCAACGGCAAGGAGTTTGCGTACGATAGCCTGCCAATGGCTGAGTTTCAGTCCCGAATTGAAAGCGTGGTAGGAAACGAGAAGTACCTTGCCTCGGAAGACAAGGGCCCGTTGTATGGCGTCCTCAATTCCAAGCGCGTTCACAACAGCAAGCTCGTTGCTGGGCCCTTGGAAAAGCTCCACCGCCATCAATTGAATTTTTTGTGGCTGGGCATGTCGCCAGGCGGACTGCACTGTGACTACTTTGACAATGTGCTCATGCAGCTCCACGGAAAAAAGAGAATAATCATCTTCAAGCCCGAGGTGTCGGACGAAATTTCACAGGAGACCTACGTGAAGTTGCCTTCGAGTCAAGACATCTTGTCGCCAGATAACATCAGGGCCTGTCCCTGGATCGATCCGGCGAACTACTACGATGTTACATTGAATCCTGGGGAGGCGGTTTCCATTCCTAACAGGGCGTATCACTCCGCGAGTGCGATAACGGCTGACTCTGTCTCGTTAAACGTATTCTTCACGCCAAAAATTGGGGGTGGATGCGTAAGTCCATACGGGAGGAAAGAAGACGGTAACCCTTGGTGGCTTACTAACGCCGTCATGTCGCTATCGGGAATCTACTTTCGCTTAACGAATCGGTCTTTGTTGAAGACCGGGCACTACGAGACCTTTTAGAGGTTTAGCAGGTCGTTTGGCTACGTAGTGTTCCGATGTTGCTCGCTGGGTAGCAGGGCGGGTGAAGTGACTGGGGCAACTGCCGGGCACTCCAAGTGTATTGCGTGCAGCTTGTGGCCAATCCTATCGTGTTGAAAACGCGAGCTCCAATTGGGAATTAGTCGGTGCCTTAACGATGGATATCAAGCGAGAGAAGAAGCAGCGTTCACAAAAGCCCCTCGTGGTGGCGGCGGCTGCGTTGGGACTTTGCGTGCTCGTCGGGTTCTACTTGGGACTCTTGGAACGCGGGGACTACGTGGTCCAATCAGATAATTTGACGTTCGGAAAGGTCAGAAAAGGACCGATCGACGTTCGCATCCGCGGTAGCGGCGTTTTGCGGCCCGCGGAGGTGAATTGGCTGGCGGCTAACGTGCAGGGACGTGTCAGCAAGCTGTACGTTAAGCCTGGTCGAATCGTTGCCGAGGGCGAGATCATCGCGCAGTTGGAGAACGTTGAACTCTCCTATCGCCTTGACGAGATGCGCTGGGAACTCGAGGCCCTTGCAGCAGAGTTGCGTGCGAGTCGGGCAGAGGACGAGACGGAACTGCTCGAGCTGGAATCGGTCGTGCTCGAGGCCAAGCTCGACTACGAGAAGAGTCGCGTTGAGTACGAAAGCCGGGTAACGCTGCGCAAGATTACGGAAGGGCTGGTTGCGGAGGTCGAGTATCAGCAGGCCCGTCTGGATACGATTCAAACCAAGCAACGATGGGAATTCGAGGAGAAGCGCCTGGCTAAGATGCGGGACAACATGCAGGTAAAGCAGCAGGCGTTGGAGGCGCGGATCGAGAAGACCAAGAAGATTGCAGAGCGTATTCAGGACCAAGTCGATGACCTCACAATCCGGGCGACGATTGATAGCGTTGTGCAGAACGTAGAGATCGAGAATGGGCAACGGGTGAATATCGGCGACAACATCGCCGTGCTCGCTCGGCAAGACGATCTAATCGCAGAGCTCCAGGTCCCGGAGCTTCAGGTTCGAGAGGTGGTGATCGGGCAGCCGGTCGAGGTGGATACGCGGAACAGCAAAATGTACGGCACGGTGTCACGGATCGATCCTGCAGTGGTCAACGGCAATGTCCAAGTGGACGTTTTCCTGAACACGCCGCTGTCAAGTGACGCGCGGCCTGAGCTTGCTGTCGATGGGGTGATCACCGTGGCTAGCGTCGATCGTACCCTCTACGTCGATAAGCCAATCTACTCGCAGCGGAAATCAGACTCGTTTGCGTTCTTGTTGACTCCGGACCGTAACTTCGTTGAGAAAACGAAAGTGCAGTGGGGCGTTTCTTCGGTCAACACGATCGAGGTACTTGAGGGTTTGCGTGAAGGGGACGAAATCGTTGTGTCCGACTCCACGCGCTGGGAAATGCATTCGAAAGTCCGAGTACATTAGGGAGTTAGGCGTGAGCAAAGCATCGATCATTCGCCTCGAAAACGTAAAGAAGGTCTTTTACACCGACGAGCTTGAAACTCACGCGCTGAGCGACGTGTCGTTCTCCATTGAGGAGGGGGATTTCGTCTCGATCGCTGGGCCGTCGGGCAGCGGAAAGTCCACGTTGCTTTCGATCCTCGGTCTGCTCGATACGCTGAGCTCCGGGAAGTATCACCTAGCGGGGCACGACACAGAGACCCTGAAAAAGGCCGAGCGCGCCGCTATTCGAAACAAGGAAATTGGCTTCATTTTTCAGTCATTCAACTTAATTAGTGATCTCAGCGTCGAGGAGAACGTGGAACTGCCGCTGACGTATCGCACACAGCTAAAGCGCGCAGAACGGCGAGACATGGTGGCGAGCGCGTTGAAGAGGGTCGAGATGGACCATCGCAAAGGGCACTTCCCCTCGCAACTGTCTGGGGGGCAGCAGCAACGGGTGGCGATAGCCCGAGCCGTAGCCGGAAAACCTGCAGTGCTGCTCGCGGATGAACCGACCGGAAACCTGGACTCCGGCAACGCTGCGATCGTGATGGATCTGCTCACGCAATTGAACAAGGACGGCGCCACCATTTGCATGGTGACTCACGATCCTCGCTCCGAGCAGTTCGCCAATCGAATCATCAGGATCTTGGATGGCAAGTTAGAGCAGGATGTCGCACAGCGCGAGCCAAGGGAAGAATTGGTCAGCTTGGTTGAAGAGGTGTAGCGCATGCTTTCGCTTAGCGATTTCAAGTACGCGTTACGGTTGCTGTTAAAGCAACCGAAGTTCTCTCTGCTGATCGTGTCCGTGGTGACAGCGGGCATCGCCATGAGCGTGTTCCTGTTCTCGTTTCTGAACGCACTCGCCTACAAGGCCTTACCGTTTGAAGACGGCGATGAGATCGTCGTCTTCGATCGGACGATCAACGGTGTATGGAACCAGGGTGGCGACCTGGACATCCTCGATGCCATGGAAATCCGAAACGCTCTGGAGGGGTTTCGCGAGTTTACGCTCTACGATGAGACCATCGGCAACGTATCCGGTCGAGACGGCGCTCAGCAGTTCACGATGATTCGGGCGGAGCCGCAGATATTCGAATTCACGCGCGTGGAACCGGTGCTTGGTCGGCGCTTTACGCAGGCGGAAGACCAACGCGGGGCAGAGGCGGTTGCTGTGATCAGCCACGATCTTTGGCAATCTCGCTTTGGCGGCAGCGAACGCGTGATCGATGAGGTAATTACGCTAAACAGCCGTCAGACACGCATTGTGGGTGTTATGCCCGAGGGCTACTACTTCCCAAGCGCCGCGGATATATGGGTGCCGATGCAGGCGGACACTCGCGTTGCGCGAGGGCAGGGGAACAGCGCCAATCTGCTCGCGCGACTGGTGCCCGGCACCGATGCTGGGCAGGCAACGCGACAGCTCAATGTCATCATGGAGCGACTGGCTGACAGGTACCCGAACACCAACGAGGGCGTTGGTGCGTACTTCACTTCGCTTCCCATGTCGATCCTCGGACAAGACGCGGGTCCGTTTCTCAAGGCCTTGCAGGTGGCCGGCGTATTCCTGTTGGTGTTGGCGGCCGTCAATGCCGGGAACCTCCTCTTTGCGCGCGCACTTGAACGCTCGAAGGAGATAGCCATCCGTATCGCCATTGGTGCACCGCAGAGACGGTTGGTGATGCAGTTCATGTGGGAGAGCATCACCATCACGGCGGTAGCGGGCGTGCTCGCGCTGGCGATCGTAGCCTTGGGATTGGAAGGGGCTGAGCGCGCCACTGCGAGCTTCGTCGAGGGTAAGCCAGCGTTCTGGTGGCAGATGGGCGTGGACGCCTACACGGTGAGCATACTCACTAGCTTTGTGGTCGGAACGATTCTTGTGACCGGCCTGTTGCCGGCCCTCAAATCCACCACGACCAACGTGGGCGACGCCTTGAAGGACGGGACCCGTGGGGCCCTAGGTAAGCGGGAGGGGGTGCTCGCTAAGCTCTTTGTGGTGAGTCAGATTCTGCTGTCTTCGGCGCTGTTGATCGCGTCCGGAATCATGGTGGTGGGAACCTGGAAGGCGACGCAGGCGAACTACGGTGCAGAGACCGATCAGTTCTATACGGCAAGGATTCGACTGCCCGACAACACTTACCTCGACGGTGAAAAGCGGATCAATTTTGTGAATCGGCTGCAACAGGAGCTGGAGTACGCGGAGGGTATCGGCAAGGTGGCTGTCATGTCGGAGTTGCCCGGTGTCTACACGTGGCGTACCTCCATGGCAATCGAGGGCCGTGTCTACGACCAGAGCAATAGCTACCCGCGGATCAACTATGTCTCCGTGACGCCCGAGTCCCTGAGCAACATCGGCGTTGACTTGCGTTCGGGGCGCTATTTCAACAGCTCCGATAAGCAGGTCGACGGCCGCACAGCCATCGTCACAACCTCCTTTGTAGAGCAGTACTTGCCGGACGAGGATCCTATCGGCTCCAGGTTGCGCATCGTGGATGTGGACGGTGATCAGGTCAATTGGGTGACGATCGTTGGCGTGGTGGAGCACACGATTCAAGGCGAGCCGTTTTCGTCAATCGCACGCTCCGCCACGGTGTTTCGACCCTACTCGCAACAAACGCGTGAGGGTCTCTTCGTAGCGCTCGAGAACGTTTCGTCAAAGGCGACCGTGGTGAAGAGTATGCGCGCCGTCGTGAACCGGCTGGATCCGGAGATCGCGCCGTTTTCCATTCGCTCTTACCGAGAGCTGATCCAGCAGAATACGGCCAAGGTGGGTTTCGTGAGTGAGGTTTTCCTCATTCTCGGAGGTGTAGCTGGGTTGCTTGCAGCGTGTGGGATTTTTGGCGTTCTGTCGAATGCGATCATTCGCAAGACGCAGCAGATCGGCGTCAAGCAAGCGCTGGGAGCAACGGACGCCGCTGTCTACAAGGAAAGCTTGGCTTCTGGGATCTTTCAGATGTTGTGGGGGCTCGTGCCGGGCGTGGCGGTAGGGGCGTTTATCGGCTTTAGCCTTGGGGGCTTGCTCAACACGGGCCTCTCGGCGCTGGTCAGCATCTCTGCCCTGGTGGTGACTTCGGTTCTCGTTGCCGTGGTGCTTTCCGTGTGGGTACCGGTGCGTAAGATCTTGCAGCGGGTTCCCGCAGACTTGCTCCGCTACGAGTAGTCGCGATGGATTGCTAAAGCACTCGGGCCACGTAGGGAACCTTGAGCAGTAGCCAGGAAAAGAGGACACAGAGGCACACGCTAAGTGTAGCGTTGCCCAACATGGTTACCGGGTACCCAAGATCAGAGGTCGACAGGAGCCGACTCACCGCTACGACAACGGGTGGATGGATGATGTAGATGCTGTACACAAGAGGCGACAGGAAAGCCATGACGGTGTTCGGTTGGTTGAGCCTAACCACAAGCAGATAAAGCAGGCTAAGGATGATGCCCGTTGCGGTAAACGGCTCCCAGAGGGCGTACATCAGCGCATACGGGTTCATCCCGCCAAGGAAGGCCTCTCGATCCGGGCCAAGCGCGAGCAACACCGGGAGTGCAAGCACCAACGCAATGGATATGGGCAGCCAGCACGTGAGGGATTTTGCGCTTACACGACTAAGCAGCCTCTTGGAGTGTGCGTGGACACCAAGGGCAAACAGTACGACGTACATCGGGAAGTAGCCGAGCTGGAACCAAAAGTAGGTTTCACCCACAGGCGTAATCTGTCGCAAGAGGAATGTGAGCAGTCCGACAAGCAGGAGAATGGCGGCCAGAGCCGGCGCACTGGGTGTCTTGCTTATGCCAACGATTAGCTTCGGCCGCCAGGCGTGCAGGGCGCATAGGGGCAGCGAGAACAGCAGAAGGGCCATTACGAACCACATAGGGCCGGGTTCGAACACCAATGCCCGCATCAGTTTAGCCTGATCCGCAAAGATGGTCTCGTAGCCTTCTGTGCTCGCCAGGGCAATCGTAAAGGGGGAAATAAACAGAAAGTAGACAGCCAAGGGAATGCCCAGCCGGATTAGGCGATCTCGAAGAAATCGCTTAGGGCCCTTGCCTTCGATCGACGCCTGAGAGAAGTAGCCAGAGATCAGAAAGAAGAAACCCATGAAGAAGGACTGGTTGACGGTATTAAACGCAATGAGATGCAGCTTGGCCTCATCCGCTTGAATCCAGTACCAGTCTCCGGCGCCACCGTAGACGATCGCGATATGGTGAAGTATCACCAAGACGGTCAGCAGTATCCGCACATGATCAATTCCAGGATCTCGTTGCATGGCGCAGGGTGCTCAGGGGTGGGTGGTTTCCGGCGGTGTCGCTAAGGACAGACCGCTTCAGCGTTATGCGGCAAGGGTGTCGGTCGGCGTGTGGGGGCAAAACTGAGGAATATACGGTCCCTGGGGGCGCGCTTCCAACGCCGGGGCAGGCGGACGAGAATGGGCTCTGGTGGAACCTCTTCGACCGCATCCGAAGCCACCGGGAGCTGCGCGCCAGCTGGTGCTCAGTACGTGGATCTCTTTCCTCACGAAGCGCAGCTGGGGATAGTGAGTCCCGCCTCACCGCGATGCGCAGCGCGCCGTAAGCGATCGAGCATCGACGTGGTTCCCATCTCAGCAGATCGCTGAACGGCTTATCAGGGGCTAGCGGGGCTGGGCCGGGAGTAGCGCCTCGATCTGCTCCACGGTGGTCGCCGCCGGCAGCTCGGTAAGGATGCGCTT
>JBCCWS010000045.1 GCA_039193195.1 Pseudomonadota bacterium | reverse complement strand
GCGCATTGGTCAAGCTGATGCTGCTAGCCAATTTTCAACGGGCTGCTAGGCATCTCATGGTCGCCCAGACCGATCAACGCGACTTCACCACCACCTACTCGTACAACGAGGTGGGGCAGGTAGTCAGCAGCACACAGCCAGACGGTTCACTCAGAGTGCTCACCCCGGCGCAGAGTATCGGCCTCGCAGACGAGGAACCCGCCCTCGTCGACCCAGCTAGCGCACTGAGTGAGCTCATCGATCCAGAGGGACGCAGCGCCAGCATGCTGACCGGGACCTTCGGCGAGCTCACACAGGCCACAGACGCTGCCGGCTTGCCAATCGCCTTGGAGAGAGATACCGACGGCAATGAGATCTCAACGCATCTACCTTCCGGATCCATCACTGATCGTATCTTCGATACCCGAGGGAACTTGATATCCCAGGTGGAACAGACGCTCAATGGGGAGACCACCGCGACCTACAGCGCGCAGTTCAGCCTGCTCACCAGCCTGACGCGGCCGGATACAGGCATCACGTCGCTCGATTACGACGAAGAAGGCAACCTCACGGCAGTCACGACGCCCGAGGGGCGGACGATCGGCACCACCTTCACGCCAACAGGCCTGATTGAAGCGCACACCGACGCTCTGGGCACTCTCGAGCGATTTGTCTACGACATTCACGAGCTACCCATCCAACGCACCTTTGGCAGCGGGCAGGCATCGCGTTCCGAGGAGGTAAGTTATACAGAGGAAGGCTACATCGACATCGGCACGGATGCCGCATCGAGACAATTTGACCTCGACTACGACACCATGGGTCGACTGACAACGGCAACCCTGCCGGATGGGCGACAGCTCAGCTACGGATATGATGCCGCAGGCCACCTGACGAGCCTCACACCCCCCGGCCGCGAAGCTTATGAGTTCGACGTCAACAACGTGGGGCTGCTCGGAGCAGAGCGATACCCAGCGGTTGTGGACGGGGGAACGAATCAAACTCGCTACACCTACAACCTGGCTCGGCAGCTTACTCGCGTGACCAGGGCGGATTCCGTTGCGATCGACTTCGCTTACGACGCCGCCGGCCGCCTTACGGGAGTGGTTCAACCCGAGGGAACGTATTCGATCGAGTACAGCGTCGCGACCGGACTCATCGCCTCGATCAGCTCGCCCGATGGTGTCACTCAGCGCCATACCTTCGATGACTCACTGCTGACACAGGTCTCCTGGGAGGGGGTCGTTGCAGGGGCTATCGGCTATCGCTACGACGCCAAAGGACGCATGGAAGCGATGGATATCGCTGGGCAGAGTTTCACCTATGCCTACAACCAGGACGATGATCTCCTGCAAGCCGGCGAACAGACCTACTCCTATGACGTAGCTTCAGGATTGCTCACGGGCACGACACTCGGCGCGATCTCCGAGAGCTATGAGTACAACGAGTTCAGCGAACTCGTTCGCCACACAGTGAGGGCGGACGGCATTACCGTTTACGACGCGCGGTACTCGTATGACTCACTTGGGCGATTGACGGATTTGACGAGCGAGATCGAAGGGGATACGACCACAGTCGCCTATCAGTATGACTCCGCGGGAAGAGTCTCTACGGTCACTGAAGACGGCACACTCACAGCTACCTACTCCTACGACAGCAACGACAACCGACTCGACCAGGGCGGAACGTACGATGCTCAGGACCGCCTGATAAGTCAGGGGGGAGCAACCTATAGCTACAGTGCACAAGGAGAACGAGTCACCAAGACGGAGAACAACCAAACCACGCGGTACGCCTACGACGCCAATGGAACTTTGATCGGCGCGACGCTGGCGAATGGGGAGCAGATTCAATATGTGCTGGACGGACAGCGCCGCCGCGTGGCCAAGCGGGTCAATGGCGTCACGTCTGCTGGATGGCTCTATGGAGCCGACACGATACACGCGGTCGCCAGGATAGACGGTGTCAATGCAGTTACTCAGCGATATGTGTACGGGAGCCGAGATCATGTGCCTGACTACGTGGATGCCAGCACCGGCCGGTACAAGGTAATTGCCGACCACCTAGGCAGCATCAGGTTGATCATCGACGCTGCCAACGGGGTCATCATTCAGCGACTGGACTACGACACCTGGGGGCACGTGCTATCGGATAGCAACCCAGGATTCCAGCCCTTCGGATTCGCCGGCGGCCTGTATGACCGAGATACTGCGCTGACGCAATTCGGCTTCAGGGAATACGATGCGCAGTCTGCTCAGTGGACGCGCAAAGACCCCACAGGCTTTCAGGGGAGTCCAAACAACCTGTACAGCTATGCTGCATCTGACCCCGTGAACCTGATAGATCCTGCCGGTGCCGAGGCGACCTCGCCCAGAACCTTGGTGGCCCGCGTACAGCAGATCAACGGCCGTACGCGACGAGGAGATGGTCGCGGCAAGATCGGCAGACTCCAGATAGATCGGGGGGACGGTCGTGGATTCCAATGTGTCGAGGTGGGCGACCCGGTCTACCTTGGCGATGTGCTTCGCACGGATGGCTCCACCCAAGCATCCATCCGCTTTCTCATGGGAGGGCGAGGAAACCTCGATATCCATGCGTCAGCGGTCATCACCGGGATGCGTGGATTCGAGGTGCTCTACTCGGATTCGGCGAGGGACTTGAACTTGTCCTTCTTCGAAAGACTGCGGTTCAACGCTCGGAGGAAGGAGCAATTGGACAAGGTAGTCCGGATCCGAACGGCTGGCGGAGTTATTGGCAGGCGAGATCGATGACGAACTCCGTGCCGTGGAATACCCCGTTCTTTTCAGCGGCCTTCCAGGCGTTCCTTAGCTACCGTAGACCAAAGCGGGCGATGCTCGGGGAGCACGTGCCTTAGGTGCTCGAAGCACGGACCATCGCACGCGACCTGTTCTCAGTTGCCGCGGCTTTCGCTTTCTAGCCAGAAGATATCGAACAGTTTGTAGCCGCCGGAACTGCCCGAAGAGCGGTCCACGAACTTGGGCACGATGTAGTCGGTGTGGGGTTGCGTATCGAAGCTCGTGCGGGGGTGAGGCGTGACCGCACCGCCCGACACGGTCATGGGGAAGCTCTTGACGACGCGCTCCTCCACCTCGACCACGAACCTGTAGTTGCCTTCCCGGGCGAGCAGTCCTTCCAGCGTGAACGCGTAGTTACCCACGGGGCTCTGGGGGGTGGCGAGGTTTCTCCTGTAGCGTCGCCACTGGCTACCGGCGATCGAAACCGGATCCTTGTAGAGGCCCACGACCTCGTCGTCGAGCAGCACGCGCACCTGGGCTTTGGGGGGCTTGCTACCCTCGGAGCCGATTTCCCGCGTGTTCGTCCAGAAGTGAAAGCTGAGAGGCTGATCGGGCTTGCCGGCCGGGCTGGCCAGGAAGGCGAGGTATTGCCATGGGCCTTGGCGATAGAAGCTCTTACCCGGTTGGAAGGGATCGCCGCTTTCCTCCACCTCCATTTGAAAGGGGAAGGAGGTGATGGGCTCGCCATCCTTGTCCACGCTCATCACGTAGCTGCCCGGCTCCCCGAGACTCAGGGTGGGCACGCCGAGGGAACCGAGACCGTCGAAGACGGGATACCCGGTCCACTTCTGCACTTGCAGGGAAGCCTTACCCTTCACAGCTCCGCTCCCATCGCGAACCACGAGCTCGTAGGTCGCATCTCCCTCAGGCGGAAAGACGAGACACAGACCGTCCGCCAAGAAGTTCCCGTTGTTCTTGTAGAAGCCGACGTCGAGCAACGAAACGAGTTCGGCCGATGGCTCTTGGGCTTGCAGCGACGAAGCCAGGAGCATGATCGCTCCGGCGAGAAGGGAAGCGCGTCGATATTGCATGGCGGTGAGCTTATCAGTGAACAGGCCGAACGGAAACGTGGAGCGGGCTACGGCCGCCAGGCGGTCTCTGGCCCTCCACAATCGAAAATCCGCGTTGACCGAATCCAAGCAATACACCACGAAGACCACGTTGAAGATGGCACGCGCGCCTCTCAGCTCTCGTCTTCCCCATGGGACATTCATAGGCGAAGGTCTCCGCAACCGGCGATGAATCATCATTGTCGAGTACCGCGTTCGGCGAGATCTTACTGGTCACTATCAACTTCTGGTTGGCGATTAACCCGAAGGTGCCCTGTTCGCCGTTATGCGAGAGTAACTGGTCGCTTTGGCCGGTGGCAGGTCTTACTAACGATTGGCAGGACCGCCGGCAATACGTTCGCTGGAGAGCCCAGAATGCATCACGATTTCAAACCATCATCGGCGGCGCTGCTGTTGTTTTCCATCGGTGCGTGGATCTCGCCGATACTGGCATCCGCAGAGCAGACCTTCCAGGTCACCTTTGGTACTCGCCTAGGGCCCGGCGAGCGGGGCATGGTTACCGACACCGGCCAGTTGCTGGTGGAAACCCACGGCGGCGACCTCGTGGTCGCCGGCGACGGTGCCTCGCAGTACACCGACACGGGCAATCACACCAAACCCATGCTCGCCCGTTTCGATCGAACGGGAGAGCTTATCTACCAGCACATTCTCGAGGGATTCGACAACTATCGGGCGACCGAACTTCGCGCCGACCCAGGCGGTGAAACTCTGCTCCTGGTCGGCCCGTCTCAACGCCTGAAGGACGGCACGCACTCGCACCCGGAGTTGGTGCTACTGGAGATCGATGGGGATGGGCGAACCACGCGCAGCAGCGCCCGACGGGTGGATGTACTCGATCCGTGGGCCGCTGTAAGAGGCAATGATGATCCTCTGGTGGATCTGCTGCTGGCCGCGATCCCCAGGGGGCTCACAGAGACGCAAGCGCGTGCGGTACTGCGAAGGCAGTACGCGTTCGATGGGCAGGGCCGTTGGCAGCGCCGCTCCGGCGCCACTTCCGCATCCCATCCCGCGATGGCTCAGGTGACAGCAACAGGCGAACTGGTGTTCCTTCAGGCCTATTCGAAGGCCGCCCTTCCAAAGGGAGTGAAGAAGATTGACCGCCAGGGTCGCCTGACCACGTTGATCGCCTTTGACGAGGAGCAGTCGCGCAGCCGGGTCGCGCTGACCACCACCCGCATCTTCCTCGTGAGTTCGCCCGCCCGGGGCCGCGAATCAACTGTGAGTGCCTATTCCATCGATGGCGACCTGCTCTGGCGACAGCGCATAGGACCGATCGACGGACAGGGACGACCTTTGCCCCTGCGTGACGATGGTCTGCTGGTGACGGGTTCATACGAGGACGTTTCTGTGCTGATCCGCCTCGACTCCGCTGGCGGGATCGCCTGGTATGAGCGTGTCCGTTCCACCAAGCGCCTGGCAAGCCTGGAACGAGCGCTGGAGCTGCGCGACGGTTCGATCGCGTTCACTGGCAGTACCAGTGGTTTTCTGGGCGGGTTCAGCTCAACGGATCACGATGCCTTTCTGGTGGTGACCGACGCCGATGCGCAGGGTCTGAGCGCCTACCAGGCGTGCCTCGCGGAGGCCTCGACCGTCGAGTCTCTGCGCCTTCAACTGGAGGCGATGACCGGACTGAGGGCCGAGCGTCGATCGGTCTACAGCCGACACGCCGCGGCGAGCGACTCACCCGAACCCGCCCTGGGCGAGCCGGTTCGCCTTGGCGCGCAATGCCCACCCGTCTCCGAGGCCCACTTCGTCGCTTTCCTTGAAGGCGCGCTGGCTTCTGCGCAGGCTCTGGCGATCGCCCGGCCGGACGAGAAGACCATGGTGTCAGTGACCGTGTTGCCTCAGCGCGTCTTCGCTGAGGAGCCCCGGGGCATGCGTGAAGTATCCGCCGGGCCGAGTGGGCGGGTGCCGCGTATCGAGGCCGGTCACCTCAGCGCCACCGATACCGTGACCTACTTCCGGGAGGAAGTGGTGCCATTCCTGCTGCCGATGCGCAAGGCCATCGGTGAGCTGGAGCAGGAGCTTGGTTGGCGCTGGTATGTCTCCAGGCATTACTCGGTTGCCCGTGGCGTGCCGAGCTTCCGGCAGCAGTTCGAGGCCCTGAGCGCAACGCTCACGGCCTTCCGGCAGCTCGATGGCGTGAGCCGAACGGCTTTGCGAGGGCGGTATCCAGAGCACATCTTCAGCATCGCCCGCGGCCCCGAAGTGCTTCATCTGTGGGGCAGAGACCGGGTGATCGTGGGGCGTGACCGCCTGGCGCACCTGTTTCCCTACCTGCTGGAGGAATTGCCGGCCCTGCGGGAGCGGATCGAGCAGATGTCCTCGGCGTTGCTCAGCGAACTGAACGTCAGGATCGCCCGGAGTGATCCGGACATCCTGCATGTAGATTACCTGGAGGCGCTTGAAGCGCTGATGGCGTCTGCCGCACAGCTGAGTGATGAGGAACGCGTGCAGGTGCGCTCGTTAGCGGTCGCGATCGATGTGAGTGCATCGCAACGGGAGCCGGTGGGGATGCGTTGCCGCCGGCGGGAGATCGCCATGCAGCTTGACGCCAGTGGTGCACTGCTGCCCTTCGTGCTGACCAATCGCGAGGTTCTCGCTGCCCAGGAGCCGCGGCGGGAGTAGGTGGCGCTTACGGCAAGTAACAGCTTACCCGTACACCCAGAACTGGGGGGGCTGATCGAAGACCAGCGGTCTACCAGCTACCCTGCTGCTTGTTGCAGTTAGTGCTGCTACATCAGCTTTCACAACAGCCAGTGCAAAGCTCTCTCGCCGACCGCCAGGTTCGTGTTCAATGATAAATGGCCCGGCACGCCTGTCCTACAGGCTTTCCGCGACGAGTCCGTAAACAGCTGAATACGCCCTTTCGACGGAACTGGCCTCCACACTACTGCTAGCGATCGCGCACGTGAAGCTCGTTGTCGCGCAGAAACTGAAACAGCAGTGCTGCAATCCTTCGGTTATTCAGATCAGAGAACGGAAAGTGAGTGTTACCGGTAACTCCAATGTCGGGGAGCACCACCACCTGCGCGTTACCTCCGAGTTCGTTAACGCGGTCCGCAAACTCAAGCGACATCAGCAGTACCAGCCCCCAGAAGAACTCCGCTTGGGAATTGTTGACGAAGTCGAAGGGATCGAAATCAACAGGGTCAGGGATGTAGTCACCAAAGACTATCTGGATTGGCCTCGTGGTCAATGACATGAAGTCATCAAAAGGCACTTCCACAGGATCGTTAAATCCGAACAAGGGCGTATCGTAGACTTCGCCCTCGGGAATCACAAACTGCGTAGGTTCGTAGGCCACTATCGATCTCACTCTCTCGTTGCCAATCGCAGTCAACCAACCGCGTCGACCAGCGGCCGAATGAGAAATTAGAATCGCATCGCCGATACGATCAAATAGCTCAGAGACGACTGCAGCATCGCGCTCTTCGTCGTCCGGGTCTGCACTTGGCACACGTTGCCTGAAGTACTGCTCAAGGGAGGCGGGATCTTGAGGAAACTGCACTCCAGGAAAGTAGTTTGGGTCATCGCCGATCCAGTCTCCTACACGGAATACATTGAACGACTCTTGATCTGACGGTACGGCACCCACAGATGGCGCCTCATTGCTACTGACTTGCGTTGTGTTGATCTCCGTCGTGTTACTCGCGCCCGCTCGCCCCGGTTGGTCTATCACGTAAGTGGAAAACCCACGCCGCAGAAACAGTGTCTTGAATCCTTCACGTCCGTCGGGGGTGGACTCCCACGTTCTCGAGAACTGCCCATCACCGTGCCACATCACAAGCGGATATTTTCTGGCCTGAACGGGAATCTGGTACTGAACGTACGCGTGGTCGCCGTGTAGCGTCTGGCCGTCCGGGAGGGGAGGGCTGAAGGGATCTACCAGCGTCGGAAAGAAGCCCGGCGCCTGAATCACTTCGCCCCCCACAGCAAAACTCCCCTGAGTGTCCAACAAAATGGGCCTGTTGACGGAGAACCGGTCCTCCGCCTGGAGGACCGAAGAAAACACGAGCGCTGCGCCCGCAAGAAGCAGCTCAACGACTTTTGAACGTCTCATGACATGTGCCTGCAATGATCTGGAGTTGCTAGCCTGCTCAGGTCTCATTGCTGCAGGTTTTCTGGTATATGAAGGAATGTGTAGCGAATGGCCGCTGGCCTCGACGGTCGGACGGAGACAGCCAGAAGGCCACTCCACCACGCATGCGCCCGCTTGCGAGCTAATTTGGCGGAAGGAACTGCAGCTCTTCGCTGGTGCTCATGCCGCTAGAATCACGCGGGCAGAGGCGTAGTACGATGTCCCAATTGAGGACGGCGAACCAGATCAGCATGAAGGTAGCTCCGACCCCTGTCGTGACGTCAGTGACTTCGAATGGCTCGGTGAGCAACCGATGGGCAGCGATGTAGAACCCCCCGAGTAAGCCAACTTGCACGTACCCGCACAGCGCGTTGTCGATCGCGGCCCTATCGCTGCGCCAGATGGCGCACAGGTGAGCCGTCGCGACACTAGCAATGTAGAAGTGAAGTGGTGACACCCAGGGGATGTACCAGTGCCACTCGCTGTAATCCAGCTCCTGCACGATCATGCTCTTCAAAGCCACCGCACCCGCATTCAGCACGAGGAAGCACTGAGTAAAGTAGCCCAGCGCTAGCGTGTAGCGGACGATTCGATGACCCTCTTCGAAGAAGCCGTTTCGGTGAAGGCGCCTGTACAGGACGAGAAACAAAGCCACAGAAGCGAACGTCATCAGAGGGAGAAATGCACTCGCTTCAAAGAAGCCCGTACTGCGAATCGCAAGAAGCAACGGCGCAAGCGCCCGGCCCAAGGCGTTAGAAAATTGTAACGGTTCAGCGTTCATGTCCCTGCTCCCTCAAGCGTGCGCGCGAGGCGTCGGCGCACGGTCGAACGCCCAGGTTACGCCTGGCGGAACGCGTACCACGTCGGGCGAATCGTTGCTTACCGCCGCGGCTTCCGCGTCATCGCCCGAACTCCTAACGCGAATAACCCCAGGAATGTCCGGATGGGCATCGTGGATTACGAAGAGTGCCCTTGCCCCAAGGATCTTCGTCGCATGCACTGCCTCCTGCCCACTCATCACAAGCTTGACGAGCCCCATTAGATGAACGGCGTTGACCGGCAACAGCGCCACGTCGACCTCGCCATGCCGAGCGCGATACGCCGCCAAGGGAGCAATATCCCGTGCTTCCCCACCAAAGAAGACCGTGTTATCACCGAGTCGAAGGGCGTAGTTGTTGACGGTCATTCCGGCCATCTTATGGGCTTGAACCGATCTGATGGACAGGTCGCCCAACCTCCGGATTGCACCCCACTCCAAGACCTCCACCCGGTGGAACCCAGCTCTGCGCGCCCCCCTTGCTTGTTTGCTCATGGCGACGAACACGCGCACATCGTCTTTGTTGTACTTGTAGTCGACAAGGCTCTCCATCTGCCAATGATCGATAACACAATGGCACCCAATAATTGCTGTAATCGGTGGGAGTTCAGTAACGGAGAGCCCAACCGGCTCGTTGATCCCCACCATCTTGTAGTTAATGAAATAGGGATCGGTGAGTATGGCGTGCTCGCCAATCTCGATCAGGGCACAGGCGTTGTTGATCCGAGTGAGTCTAACGGTAGGTGGCTCTAGCATCTTGCGGCTCCCTTCGAGGCGAAGTTCTACTGTGGGAGGCAGTGTGCTTGAGCTCTATTTCTATCGTTTCTCGGGTCGCTTAAGAAATGTTAAGTAGATTGTCGGCCAGACATCTTCACCTACGCCAAATCGTGGCGTTTACGGTCAGCCCCAAACACCACGCTGACCTTTGATATCGGGCGATTCTCTATTGCAACGAACGCCCCATGGTAGGAGGCGATCCGCTCGACAAGCGGCAGACCGAGCCCATACCCTGGCACATTCTGCTTCCCATTGGCGCGATAGAACGGCTGAAAAACCATCTCCTGCTCAGCGGTCGGAATCCCATCACCCTCGTCCGCAACCGTCAGATAGGTCACCTGCCTGACCTTACGTACCTCAACAGTGACAGGGGCCTTACCATGAGCGAATCCGTTGTCAATAAGGTTGCGAAGTAGATGTTGAAGCATACGACGGTCACCGCTGACTTCCGCTTCTGCAGTGCCGTTGAGCTCACAATTCTGATAGCGGATACACTCTTCCGCCGCAAGGGCGGTCAGATCGACGTTTTCACAGGCATCTTCGGTCTGAAGCCCAGTATCAAGGCGGGTCATTAGGATGAGTTCGTCGATAAGCTCATCAAGCTCTCGTATATCCGCTTGAAGCGCCTCGCGGCGTGCCTCGTCGTATCTCGTCTGAAGCAGCTCGATGCCCAGTCGGATGCGCGCCAGCGGCGTTCGAAGCTCGTGCGAGGCGTTAGCGAGAAGCAAGCGCTGCGCTGTCATGAGACCTTCGATTTGCTCCGCCGAACGGTTGAATGCAGCCGCTAGCGCAGCCACCTCGTCGTCTCCTTTTGCGCTTACGCGAGCACTAAAGTCTCCGGCACCGATCTGCAGCACCTGTTTTTGAAGCTCTTCCAAGCGCTTTGTGATTCTGCGAATGAACTGGTACGACACTGCAGCGATAAAACTCGCCAGCAGGAACAGGGTGGAAACGAAGCCGACCGCATCACTTGGTACCGCCAGCCGATGCAGATTGATCACTAGCACTCGGTTATCCGGCAATCTGGTCGTCCATTGAGTCTGTCCTTTCGAAGGCTGCCATTGGTTCACACTAGGCAAGTCACCGGGGAGGCTCGCAGCCTGTCCTCGCACGGCAAGCAGCTCACCATCAGGGGACCACATGGTTAGGTCCAAATCGAGGCTGTTTCCAATCCGATGGATTGCCTCGACTTGTACTGCAAGATCGGCATCGGCAGGGGGCAGCAACAGCATGGCAAGTGTGCTGGTCTTCTGAAACAGCTCACCCTCGTACTCATCGTGCCCGGTCGTACGCCAGAGCACAGCTGCCACACTTGCGAACACGAAGAGACTACCTGCCAACACGAACACGAGTTGGAGATAGAGGCGGCGCTTGATCACCGACTCAGTCTTGGCTCTTTGCAAAAACGTACCCCGCGCCCCTCACGGTGATGACGCGGCGTGGGCGCTTTGGGTCGTCTTCAATCTCGGCGCGGATGCGCGAGATATGAACATCGACTGCTCTATCGAACACTTCAGCCCCATCCCCTTGAGTATTGGTAAGCAAGTACTCGCGTGACAACACTCGGCCGGCGGCCTGCGAGAGTACGTCGACGATCTGGAATTGGTAGGCGGTCAGATCACATCGTCTACCGTCGAGTCGTATCTCAAACGCCTCGCGATCTACCTCGAGGCGACCGAAGCGAGCCACAGCATCGGAACTTGCGGCGCGACCGCGGCGCAAGACTGCTCGCAACCGGGCTAACAGTTCGCGCGGCTCGAACGGCTTGGGGAGGTAGTCGTCCGCTCCCATCTCAAGACCAATCACCCGATCAAGGGGATCGCCCTTAGCCGTCAGCATGAGCACGGGGATGTTATCTCGAAGGCGGAGCCGGCGACACACCTCCAAGCCCTCGATGTCGGGCAGCATCAAGTCCAGCACAACGGCATCGAAAGGACGCCGACTGTGCAGATCAAGTCCATGGTGACCATCCAACGCGACGTTTACCTCGAAGCCGTTCTCCGATAGATACTCGCTAACCATCTCTGCCATTCGCTGGTCGTCATCGATCACGAGGATTCGGTTTGCAGTTTTCGACGCAAGCATAGCGACCGTCCGAGTGATGACGTCTTCTGGCACAGAGATCCTCCAAGGGGGGGTGTAGCTTGGCCCTCTAGTGTGTACGCCGTTTCTCCGGAATATTAAGAAGTATGAAGGTCAGTCGCATCGTTCCAGTGTGCACGATCAGATCATGTGCCTGTTTGTGGTAGGACAATGCGGAGCACTCAGCAAAACGATCATCTGTCCAGTGCTTCAGAGAGCGTGATACTACTCAACCACGATGAGCTCCCACTCGATCCGGCCACCAGCCCCGCTTCGCGTCGCCATCAAATCTGCGGGAGTAGTGCAGATGTAGTAATCGCTATCGTAGCGGCATCGTCCAAAAGAAGCTGGTTTTGGGAAGATCGTATAGGACCTAGGTCTGGCTTCCGGACGCTCAGCTGAGAACTGACCTCTCCGTCCAGTCCAAAGCGTACATCGAGCGGCGCCATCCCGGAGTCAGCGAACTCACTGGTCGTCTCCATAAGACCTGGGACATCCCGCTCGGAGTGAGTCGACCAGACGGTGCGTCCTGACAGTTCCCGATGTTACACCTCAATTCGACCATCGAGTGCTCTTGTCGACAAGCATCGCGCAGCCACCGGAGCCAAGACTGAGGATATCTCGTCAGCGCCCATGAGATCACTTGCGCAGAGGCAACACCCCGCCAACAAGACAGCCGCTAGGGTCCTTAGCGCGAGCCAAGAAGATGCGAGCAATGCCCGGATCATCCATCTCTATCTCAGTGGCGCGCAATGACAATCACTGTCAATTTCGCACTCTCCATTGGGTCAGGTACAGCTTCGCTGCCTTCCGAATGCACAGTTTGGTTTTCGATTGTGTTGCTGATTCGCCTGGCGTACGAACAAGTGTGAAGGCCTGCGCAGCGGCAGCCCAACGCAGCCCCTCGGGGGCAACCGCCTCACTACACCACTGCCCCGCGAGCGAGTCGACCACTACAGCGATGACCCATCTCTGTCCAGCAGTCACTTCTGCTATCGACCAACCTGTTCGTCGAAACTGTACTCCTTCATATTCCTTAACAAATCAGACAAACCGGAGCAATGGGGGCTCGTCATGGTGTGGAAAACCCACATCGATCTGAAGGCACTCTCATGACTCCACGAATGGCCCCCCTACTTTCAACATGCCTTATCTTGGGGTTGCTTTCACTTGCCGCGGCCCACGCCCAAGACAACCGTGAAACACAACCTGACTGGCAGTTCTTTGTGTCTGCAGGAGCCTTCGTCTCGCCAACCTATCTCGGCGACGATAGTTATCAGGTCAGCGTATTCCCTAATCTCGCAGTCCAGTATAGGAATCGATTTCGAGCCTCCCTGCTAGAGGGGATGACCTATTCCCTATTCGATAACAACGGACTTAGCGCGGGCCCAGTCGCCCGATTCAACTTTGGGCGCGATGAAGACGGCAGCAACCCTCTCGGCATCGGAGGAGAGACGACTGATCTAGTCGGCTTCGGCGATATCGATTTCACCGTGGAGGTCGGCGCCTTCGTAAAGTACCGCCAACAGCGGTTTAGCGCTGCCCTTGAAGTGCGCCAAGCGGTAAGTGGGCATGACGGCCTCGTGGGCGAGGCCGAGGTGAAGTACAACGGAACGTTCGAACTTGTCGGCAAGCGCGCATTTTACTCTGTGGGTCCGGAGATCACCTACGGAGACGGGGCATTTAATAGCGCCTTCTTCGATGTGAATCCCGAACAATCCGACGCCTCGGGCCTTCCGGCCTATGACGCTAGCGGTGGCCTCAACGCAGCCGGTGTCCAGGCGTTACTCCTACTACCGCTCACAGGGAAGATGACGCTCACAGGCTTTGCCGGACTCAGCAGCCTGCTTGGTGAATCCGCTGACTCTCCACTCGTCCAACAACGAGGTAGCGAGACCCAGGGAATCGGTGGCGTGTTCTTCAACTATCGCTTCTGAGGAACGCCCACTGCAATGGAGCTGCTGGCCAATGCGAGTGCACTATTGTGATCGGACCCCATCGCAGACCGCGACTTATTGGATGAAATAGGCCACAGCCGCACTCTGGGGTATAGATCTGACAAGCCGAACGGAGGATCACACACCGCAGCGTCGATTCGCTCACAAGTGCCGCCGGCAAGGGTGCCGTATCGCGCACGGCCGAAGGCTACCTTTACTCTGCAATAGCCGTTGCGTGCGACCAAACAGCCACCCAGTGGCCGTTTTTCACCTCATAGGTATCGATATGCCAGAACCGCTCCGGCGCGAACGCAGTAGCAATCTGGGTCGCGGTGGCTGCGAGATGGTTGTAGCACGCCCTTGCGCAACGCACGAGGGCCTCCCTACGCAAACAGATCTGCCAATACGACCAGAATTCCTGTCTGCCCACCTTGCCAGCACAAGGGACGCAGACCGATCGGCCCCCATGCGTAGGCGGGAACGTAGAGCACACGCGAAACGACGAAAATCCAGGCGCCGTAGTCGCTTATCCGGCTGGGCTCTCCTGCGAGATGAACCAGAAACACCGCCGCGAAGAACTGCGGAATGATCTCCAGTAAGTTCCGATGCGCCCGCACGAGTCTCCCGCTGACTCCGGTCACATGGAAGGGCCTGTCACGAGGGCCCGCCACCCAGGCGCCGCCCGCTTGCCTTAGCGTAACAACGCTTTGCACGCCAACTTGCACCATGGCCAGCACCAACGTTGCAAACACCGCCCACAACACAGAGGTCATCAGAGTCTCCGACAGATCGCAGCTCAGCTAGTACTTCTGAGTACCAGGTGCGCGAAGAACACTTGCGTAGCATCCAACTATATGGCTATTTGGCGATTCTGGTCAAAGTAAGGAGCTTCGATGCCACGAGCATTTCACCCACACGAAGAAGAGGCGATACGCGCGGCCCTGCGCAGCACCGGCAAGGAGCTCTTCGAGAATCGCGGCGTCGCAAAAACCAGTATCGAGGAGATCACGCGGCCCGCGCGTATTGCGAAAGGCTCCTTCTACAAGTTCTACCCATCGAAGGAGGCACTGTTCTTCGAACTCCTCGAAGGCGTGCAGGACGAGGTTAGAGCTCCGCTGGTGCGGGCTGCCCCCAGCACCAAGAAGGCGACGCGCCGGCAATTCGAGATCCTACTGCGAGAGGTGCTGGCATGCCTGCGAAAGGAGCCGATCATGCGTATCGTCGGGAACACAGACGAACTCATGCAACTCGCACGGCGGGTGCCGCCGGAGTTGCTGGCTCGGCATCAGCAACGTGATCAGGAGTTCATCCGGACCGTCGTAGCGCGATGGAACCAACGATCGCGCAAACCGCCGACGGAGAAGGTGGCTGCCCACTTCTCCCTACTGTTGATGATCCAGCACAATGAGACCCTGCTCGGGGATAGACTATATCCCCACGCTGAGGATGCGATCGTCGCCAGCTTCTCATCTTGCTTCTTCCCCTAGGGACAGCTAGTCAAACCCGCTGATGGAGAGGCTTCAGATCGATGAGTCATTGGTACGCTCACTGCTCGCGCAGTGCCCCGAACTGAGCGGAGAATCGATCCAGCTGGTCGGGCACGGTTGGGACAACGTGATCGTGCGTGTCGGGTCTACGCTGGCATTGCGATTGCCGTACCATCCAACGGCGGATGAGCTGATCCTGAAGGAACAGCAGTGGATACCGGTACTCGCCCCTCACCTCCCGCTCGCCGTACCGCTGCCCGTCCACTGCGGCAAGCCCCAAGGTAGCTACCCGTATCACTGGACACTGCAACGTTGGTTACCAGGCGTTACTGCGAACGTAAGCGTACCCGCCGCAGACCAGGCGGGGGTTCTTGTGCACTTCCTACAGGCACTCCACCGCCAACCTCTGCCGAGCCACCCACCGCGGAATCGTCTTAGAGACTGCCGTCTCGCGGGGAAGGATCCTGCTGTACAGAGTCGACTTGTTACGCTACGGGAGAGTGGCGTGTCCGTGTCGCCAGCAATCGAGGCTATCTGGCGCAGGGGGCTCGCGACCGCCATAGATGTACCGAGATCACTCATCATGGGTGACTTGCACTCGCAGAACGTGCTGGTGCGAGACTCGAAGCTTGCCGCCGTGATCGATTGGGGGGATCTATGCGTGGGTGATCCGGCGACGGACCTGGCAAGCATTTGGTGTTTGTTACCCACCCCTGCCTCACGACAGGTTGCGCTAACGGAGTACGCGGCCACAGAGTCAACGATAGCGCGAGCGATGGCTTGGGCGGCCTTCTTCGGGCTTGTCTTCGTTCACAGGGGTTTGGCGGGATCGGCGGCATCTAAGGTCATCGGCCATACCATCCTGCGCCGCTTGCGGGAAGACGACCCATCGACTAGCTAAGGCGGGGCTCGAGCCGGCTTGGTGAGCGTACTGCACCTGAGCGCCCTAACAGTTATCGGTATCCCCCTGCGATGGGCCCCACAGCATGATTGGGCTTCCCTCAGGATCCTTGAGGCGCGCGAAGCGACATTTTGGAACGTCGCTGGGTATTCGACGACCATTCTGTCTCGCCGCAGCTCTTCGATGAGCTCCTCAAGATCGCGAACCCGCAGGTTCTTCCTCCAAAGACACACCGGTGTATGACCATGAATCTGTTTTGGTCAAATAGGTTGCAACAGAAGCAGTTGAGGACTACGATTCAGTGGCAACTCACCAACCGAGAGTTCGCGAGCAGGAGCGAATTTGCATGGCGAGGCGCTGCCGGGCTCACCATCAGGGAGAGATCGCATGAAGTATCCGATCGCTGGGGTCGCACAAGGACTGCAGGTCACAGTCTACTTTTGCTTACCGTGGCTACTGTGTTTGAGCTTGAGCGTGGGCAACCTGGACGCCCAAGCGTTGGATGCTCAACCCGCGGAGGTGTCCACTAGCCAAGAACTCGGAGTCGCCTATCTTGATAGCGTCTACTCCTTTCGGTTCGAGGAGACCAAACGCCTGCTGAGTGCGGACGCGGAGTTCCGCGATGAGTCGGCCACGGCATTGCAAGGAAGCGTGGTCGGCGCCAGAGGGGCGGAGGCGATTGTGGAGCTCTTCCGTGCAGGTGCGGCCGCACTGAGGAGGGCTGACTATACTATTGAGCGCTCATTCTCGAACGGGTCACAGCTCGTCTTGGTTATCGACTATGAGGCGGAGATCGACAGGGCATCCATGGGAATGGGCCAAGGCTATGCGAGCATCAGGGTGGCGGCAGTGACTGTTCTGGTGATCGAAGACGGACGCATCGCATCGCACACGGACTTCGTCGACTACGCGTCGCTTCTACGCCAGGTACAGCGTGACTGACAACTTCACGGACCTTGTGACCGAGTGATTTCACATCGCAGTACTGCCCAGCTGCCTGCTTCAATGTCGAAAGCCCCGTGCCTGTCTCGGCAAAGTAGACACACCAGGGATCCGTAGCAGTGGTAAGTGGCGAAACGTGCGTTCGCCTCACTTGTTTCGCCCTCGAAGATCAGTCAGCGCCTCGTCGAGGATCGTATCTCGCATGAGAGCAGCATCCATTGGCGTGATGCTCACAAGCTTATCCGGGGCTAGCCCGATCCCCTCAAAGGTAGTCCCGTCTGGCTGGTACTCCACCCACCGCGAGACCGTATAACGCCATCCGTTTCTCGCCGTTCGTGAAGCGGGGTTTGCCGATGCGCCTGCGGTGTAGTCTCCGATCACTCGCACCGTCGGAAGCGTCCGCAAAGCAAGCACGAGCGACTCGGCGCTACTCGCAGTACGTCGATTGACGAGAACTGCAACCGGTCCGTCATATAGCTGAGGCGGATTCGGACTCGTGCTACTTTCAATAAACGGACCGAAATCATCGTGAAGGGGGCCATCGCGGAAGCGAACACGCCGATAGACTGTTGACGTTCTGGTAAGTCGCCCCATAAGCGCTTCACCGTTTTGGTCACTGCCGCCGCCGTTGTGGCGCAGATCGATCACCAGACCCAGGACAGGACCAAGCTCCTCAAGGACCAGCTCCAGGTCGTCATCGAACCCGCTACCGGCGAGACTACCTATGTGTACATAGGCGACTCCTGGGGCCACGAGACCGTACGTGAAGCCCGCCTGAGGACTTAGCCTCTCCGATCCGCCAAGATAGCTTGCCGAGATGATGCCCTTGTCGAAGTTATCAGGATAGACATCGTACCAACCCGTGTATCTACTTGTGCCGAACGGCGTTGATAGCTCTACGTGGGCGTCCTGTAGCTCAAGAAGCAATGCAGAAATGACTTGGTACGCCTCCAAGTCTGAACTACCCACGGTAAGCTGGGCTCGATAGGCATCGCCAAGCCCCTGCCAATCGATTCCCTTCAGCGTGAAGAAGGAATAGTTCCGGTCGAAATCCGACCAGACTTCATCGAATACATCGAATGCACTCGTATCGGCGGACGGACTTCTTCCCGAACCACTATCGCCGCCGCAGCTAAGCAGCGAACACACGCATAGAACAAGAACCGACGATATGATACGTCGCAGTGCGATAGGTGATCTCATCCGTGAGCCTCAGTGCCGATAGAGCTGACGTCGCCTCTTCGAGGTAGAACTCCGAGCCAACGTTCTCGCTACATCCGACAGCTACAAATCCCGACGACCGGCAAATGGTGCTATGCAGACTCAGCAGGGTTTCATAGCCGCCCGAGTGTCGCTCGATGGTACCCGCGAAACCACTACCTCCGTGGGCCGGCCGCGATAGCCTGACCCGAAAACGCGGCGGGCCGAGTGGGGCGACGAGGAACTCACCATTATCGTACGGGACAGCGCCCGCGTGAGACTTCCCTACAAGCGTGCCTAGCGGTCGCGGAACCAGATCAGGTCACCGCCAGTCCCATCGTCGTCCTGATCGATCATCAGCACATCCTGGCCGTCCGCCAACAGTCGAAAGAAGGAGGAGCATGCCTGCGGAATCATGATGGGCTCGTCCCACACGGCGTTGCTGAACAGCCTGGAGACCATGCCGCCCTCTCCTCTGTAGGCGGCGAGGGCCGTGCCGTCCGCACGCGCAGCCACACGCGTGCGCGAGGAGGAGGCACGCTCGCTGATCTGCAGCTGAAAGGCGGGGTCCCAGAGATCGCTGGCAGCGTCGTAGCGCAGGAGCGTCCTCAGGTTCACGCTCGTGAAGCGATCGAAACGGGTGTAGATGAAGAACACATCGCCGTTCGGCGCTACGTCCGTGTTCGAGAAATTGCGAAAGTCACCATCCTCGTCCCGGTGCACCTGCACCACAGACGGCAGACCCCACTGCTCGTCCTCATAGCGAATGCCCTTGAGGATCCAGAGCGCCTGGTCCGTGTTGGGAAAGAACCGGGAGTCGTAGAACAGCGTGGTGAGGGCGCCGCTCTCGTCCATCACAGGAGGCGCGATATCGCCGAGTCGGACAGGGACGCCGGGGGCTGCCTGCGCCGGCGCAAAACCCTGCGCCGGGGACAGGAAGCGTCGCGTAAGGAGCAGCGCTCGATCCGGTCGACTAAGCGAGTACACGGCCTGGATATGCCGGCCATCGCTACTGGCGACGATGGCACCGTTGCTCGCGGTTTCTCCCGGGGGCGAGATGAAGAAGGGCGAGCTCCAGCGCCCCGTGTTCACGTTGTACACGGCCCCGACGAATTCGAGCGAAGACAGGCGCTGGTTGAGGCCGGCGACTAGATTGCCTTGCTCGTCGGCGACCAGCGTGACCGGATCACCAAAATTGATAGGAAAGCCTTCGAACACGGGTACGGGCTCCTGCCAGCCAAGGTCAGGCAGGTAGCGGATAGCCAGAATGTCGTTCGTGTCGCGGTCTTCGCCAACGAGCAAGGTGATCCGATCCTCATCGTCAATCACCATCGCCAAGGCGGAAAACACCTCGGCGGTCGAGTCGTAGATCGTCTGCGTGTCGGTCCAGGCGCCCTCGCGGCCCAGGGACCGCACCTCGTAGAGCGACGCGGTTCCTGGGAACTCGCGTCGCCCGATGGCGACGACAATGGCCTGACCCGTACTGTCGAACACGGCCTGCGCCGCCTCCATTCGGGTCACATCGATATCGTCGGCAGGCGGCTCAATGCGGAAGGGCTCGCCCCACCCGTAATCGGGGGCAGGCACGGGTTCGAAGCGAATGGCGTCGATGTCCCCGGTGCTTTCCTGGAAGTCCACTGAGCTCACGCTGAAGGAGGTGATGATCTGACCGCCCATTGCTTCGGTCAGGTCGAGGAATCCGTCGAGGGCGTTGACCTCGACCACGCCAAGAAACACACCGTTGAACTGCGCAGCTACTTCGAAGAAGTGGCGGCTATTACCATTGAAGTCGATGATCACGCTCTGCGCGCCGCGTGGCAGGCCGAATTCGAAGAAGGCGCTTTCACCAGCGTCGAAACGTTTGTCGTTCGCGCCGCCGAGCACACCCAGGCCGCCGGCATTCCCTTCGAGAATCCCTAGGCCAGGGTCGGCGCTCACGGTAAGTGCACCTTCCGTGTACTCAGGCGCATCGAAGGTGCCGATGTTGCGAAAGTCCACCACCTCCTCGGCATGCACGGAGAGCGGCAGCGCCAGGAAGACTACGGTGGCGATCGCCCCCTTCGCATAGATCGAGTGGTCAGCGGCGTGCATGTTGGCGTACCTCACTGGCGGTTACCGGGGCCGGAGTCGGCAGGTGCTTCAAAAGCGCCGACGTCACAGTCTGCGCCCACAGGTCTGGGACTGCGGCGCTGGTCCACGCCCACGGCGTTACCGTCGAGGAGCACGCAGGTGCCCGCATCGATGGCAGGACTCAGGGGATCCAGGGCGAGGGTCGGCGTGGGTCCGCCGTTATCTCCAAGGGGTAGCAGCAGGGGGTCCGTGCCAGGTTGATCGGTTTGCTGATCGAGGCGACAGCTGCCGTCGCCATCAATGTTGTGGCCGAAGGAGTTTTGATTTGCCTCCAGCGCATAGCGGCAGTCACCGCCGGTATTCAGCGCAATGATCGAATTGAGGATGCGCACGGGCGGGGTGTTGTCGCTATCGAGTCCGCCGCCAGCCGCGGCACTGTTATTCGCCACCGACAGAAACGCCAGCTCGGCCGTGGCACCGGACTCCACGGCAATGGCACCACCGTCGCCGAGGGCAGCCTGATTGTCCGCGAGTGTGCTGTTCAGCAGGAACACATCGGCGCCCGACTCCACCCACAGGCCGCCGCCATTGCCAGCACCGTCAATCCGGTTGCCAAGCACTGCGCAGCGATCGAGGGCCAAGAAATCATCCACCCACAAACCTGCTCCCTCGCCGAGATCTCCGCGAGCAATGTTGTTCTCGATCAACACGTCGTCTATTCGCCCGACCGCGTTCTCCAGGTAAAAGCCGCCGCCCCGCGCGATGGCACCCAGGTTGACTGCGCGGTTGCCAATGACGCGCGAGTCACTGAGAAATAGCTCGCCGCCATCCATGGCGATGCCTCCGCCGCGTTCTGCCTCGTTGTCGGTAATGGCGACGTCGCCGAGGATCAACCGATCGCCGCTAGCAAACACGCCGCCACCGATCTCCGCCGATCCCCCGCGGAGCGTCATCCCGGAGAGACTGAGTGCGTCGGTGGCGCGAAAGACTCTGCTGCGCCCACCCGCATCAATGGTCAGCTGATCAGCGCCCGGCCCGAAAATGGTCAAGGGACGGTCCACGAGGAGTTCCCCGCTGGTGAGGTCGATGAAGGCGGGCGTGGCCAGGTCGAAGGTGATGTCCGCCGGCGAGCAGGCGATGCGCAGGGCGCGTCGCAGGCTGCCGGGACCACTGTCCGCGGTACTCGTGACCGGCGGCGCCGTGACGCAGGTGGTGAAGGTGAAGCTGTCCTCGCGAAGCTCTGCCTCACCCGCGCGGCGAACGCCTGCCACATTGGTGATCTCCACGTTTGCCTGCGTCTGCGGCAGAATCAGCACTGGTACCGTCAGGCTAGCCATCTCGTTAGTGCCGAGGCGTACATTGCCGGCGAGAATTGGAAGATCACCCGCGGTCTGGGCAAGCTCCGCGTCCGCTTGCGGCGGCGTCAGGGTCACGGGCCCTGCCAGCACCACTTCGGCGGGCAGCACATCGGTCACCACGATATCCTCGGCGTCACCAACGCCTCGGTTCGTGATGCTGATGCGGTAGTCGATGCGCGCACCTGGTAAGGGCGTGCCGAGCCCGAGGCCCTTGTCGATGACCAAGTCAGCCGCCCGCATCTCGCGCGCACCGATATCGCACCCATCGATGGCGTTGGGCACGTCGGTAGCATCCACGGGGCGTGGCAGCCCTCGGGCGTCCTCCGTGATGGGGGCGCCATCAACCCCTATGCAGATCCCACCGTCGATGGCGCCGCTGCCCGACTCCAGGGGGTAGGTGGGGATGGCACCGATGCGGTCGAGTGCACCGACCTCCGCGTCCTCCACTAGCTGATCGCCTGGGCCCGTAAAGTCGCAAATGGAGTCGTCCGTGAGGTTGTAACCAATCGAGACGACTCGGCCACGACAGTCGTCACCAGAGCGACCGTTGTTCGCCAGCAGCGTATTGCGCAAGGTGGTGATGCCCTCATCGGTGCGCAGTAGCTGAGAGTTCGATCCGCTAGCGTTGTCAGCGAGCGTGACGTGGCTCAAGGTGACGGCGCCGGCCACGTTGTTAATGGCAGAGGTAAGCTGAAAGCCCGCGAAGTTCTCGGCAATTGTGGTGTTCACGATCTCCACGGTGCCCGAAAGAACCAGGATGGCGCCGGCCCCGATCCGCGCGTCCGTGCCCAGAGACTGGTTGCCGATGATGGCGCTACGCTCGATGAGCACGTTACCAGTAACGTTATAGAGCATGCCGCCACCGCCCGCCCCCTGCACGAGGTTGTCCTCGAACAAGCTGTCGCGTATGACGAGCTCTCCGCGATTGACGATGCCGGCACCGCTGCCCGCGTTATCGTTGTTCAAGGGGCCGGCCTTGTTGTCGCGTACGGTCACGCGATCGAGCAACAGCACGCCGTCGTTCACGATACCGCCACCCGTAAGGAAGGCCGTGTTGTTGGCCACGGTCACGTCCACCAGGCGCAGCGACCCACCGTTGATGATGCCCCCGCCGCTCGTGTCCGTGTTGCCGCCGAAGACCGTCATCCCAATGAGGGTGACCGTGCCGGCCCCTACCTGGATCACGGACCCGGGGCCCTGGCCGTCGATCGTCAGCAGCTCCTGCCCGGGACCGAGCACCACGAGCGATTGGCGGATACGCAACGGGCGCTGCAAGCCGATAGTCGCAGGCGTGGGCAGATCAAAGTTGATAGTGCCACCGGGGCAGACGAGATCTACGGCCTGACGCAGGGAGCCAGGCCCTGCGTCCGCCGTCGTGGTCACGGTGAGGCCATCCTCACACTCCTGGGCGCGAGACGGGTTGGCAGCGACGACGCTTGCCAGGATCAGACTGTAGAAGGCGAACGCGAGCGATCGCTGTGAACGTGAGTGCATGGAGCATCCTTGCTACGGCGGTTTCGTGTTCCTGGCGCTGGTGCTTAGTAGTAGAGACCAGCAACGCGCCAGCGCTACTTCTTCTTGTCGGGCGCGTACTACTCTTTCCGAGGCGAGTATGCGCGCTCGTCTATCTCCGGCACAAACTTACTTCAGCGAGTCAAGCACGCTGCACAAGCAGCACACGCAAGCACCGCGGCGCTAACGATGCGGAGCTAGAAGTGCCACACACTCAACTTACCTGACAAGGAAGTGTCAATCGAAATTGCCGAATACAGCCTTCGGCAAAACCGAATCCACCACTTCCGAAAACAGAAAGTGAGCCTGATCAACTCGCATATTCACCATAACTGGCTTGGAACCTGTTTCAGGGCTCAGAGCAGCACGCGCTGCGCTACGACACTCAGTCGCAGAGGTTCGTCACACCGCTCGGGCCTGGTGCCTCGCCGCGGTGCTCGAAGAGACGTCGCGCATCCTGCAGGTCGACTTCACCGTCCCCATCGAGGTCCGCATCCGCATCGTCGGTGAACAACACGTCTCGCATGATGAACCAGTCCGCCGCCGTGACGACGCAGTCGTCATTGAGATCAGCGTCGCACAGGTTACCGTAGCCGTCGCCGTTGCTATCGCGCTGGTCAGCGTTGATCGCCAGCTGGCAATTGTCCGCCTCATCACTGACGCCGTCTCGATCCAGGTCCGATGGCAGGACGCGGCCGTACACCACATACACGCCCTGGCGGATCACCTCGGGCGCCCCCAGGGCGAAGTCCGCCACCCCGTCAGCGTTCAGGTCTTTGCCGCCGGAAACAGAGGCACCTGTGAGATCGAGTATCGGACTCTCAGCGCGAAAGCCAATCAGGCCGTCAACGTCATTCGTGCTCAGCAAGGGGACTGAGCCGAGCAAGGGGCCGCCGAAGAGTACATAGGTGGAAGCAGTGTTGGCGTCGGCGATGAGCACGTCATCGATGCCATCGCCATTGACGTCGCCCGCTGGAGCCACATCGTTACCAAGCCCTTGTATTGGGTTCGCGCGTATCGTCAGTCCGTTGGTGCCGTCCAGCTCCGTGAGCTGCAGATCTCCCCCCGGCTGCGCCAAGTCTGCTGCACCGAAGATCAGGTAGGCCTCGGAGGGATCACGGAAGAAATCTCCCAGGGCAAGATCATCGAAACCGTCGCCATTGACGTCGCCGACCACGCGAGCGCCGTAGCCTGCGCGCCCACCCACCGTATCTTCACCACGCACTCTGAGCGAAGGCACGTCATCCAGCGCCTCCACGTCGATTGGACCGCCGTCGGCACCCAGGGATTGGCTGCCGAAGAGTATGTAGGTGTTGCCGTCGGAATCGTCCGTGTTCTCAAAGGGCGACGCGATGACCAGGTCATCCAGACCGTCGCCGTTGAGATCCCCGCCACCGCCTACATTATCGAGTTCCCTAGGGGTGCGGATGGTGAAACCATTGCTGCCGTCGAGTTCGCCGAGCTCGAGGACAGGTGACCCGCGAAGATCGGGCCCGCCGAAGACGACCCAGGCGATCCCCTCATTGGAGCCGTATTCGCCGCCGATAACGAAGTCGTCGCGCCCATCGCCATTGAAGTCACCTATTGCACCGACAGGTCCGTTCAGCTTGAAGGTGGAGGCCGGTTCAGGCTGGCGCACTAAGGCCGCGTTTGTGCCGTTGATGTCACGCACGCTGAACTCCACCGTGTCGCTCAGACCTTCGCTGCCGAAAATCAGATACACATCGCCTTGATTGAGTATTCCCGTACAGGTGGCGTTTACCGTGGGCGCGGCAATCAGGAAGTCGTTCAGGCCATCGCCATCCACATCACCCGCCCCGCTGACGAAAGCACCCATGCGCGCGTCCTCGCAGCGGCCCGGAAAGCGTACGCCTTCACCGATGGCTAGCTCCGGGACGTCCAGGACACCGTCCTCGCCCAGGGAAGGACTTCCGAAGATGAGGTAAGCCGTGCCAGCGTCGGTCTGGCTATCCACTTGCGTATAAGGGGCGCCGACCAGGAGGTCGTCGATACCGTCGCCATTGACGTCTCTCACCATCTCCACGGCGTAACCGAAGCGGCGCCGACCGAGCCTGTCGTTGATGGCGAGGCCTTCGCTGGCGTCAAGCGTGCTCAGGTCCAGGCGCGCCGGGAACGGCGCGTCCTGAGCAGTGGCTGCGCCAACAAGAAACGCGATAGCACCTACACCTAGTGCGCAGCGCACGCTACTGGAGAGACTGATAGATGTCATGCTTCTTCCTTGTTGCGATGAGCCGGTTGATCTGCTCGAGGAGTTGGTCGTCAAGGTGGACTGTTGAGCGAGTTGAGCTGCTGCGCCCGCACCAGCGCTCAGCGCCTCGATGTCAACCGACAGGCTGGCGCTTCCATCCCCCATGGGCTTGCTGCCTACTACGCTGCAGACCCTATGACTTTACCTAGCTTGAATCATAGCACGGTGTTAGCTACGAGCTCAGCATGAGCTTGCATGCGGGTGAGCTCGTAGCCGCGGAGAGTCACTACGTCTGAGTCGACATCGTAGAGCCGAGCGTCGATGAGTCCGTTGAGCAACTCGCATTCGATCATGCGACCCATCTTCCAGCTCGGGCATTCTCAGTCAGAGGTGCACGCGCTCACGAGCCGAAGGTACGCACGTGAAGCTCACCTGCTGGTTGAAAGCAGATTCGGATATCACCGGGTACTTCGGTCGCATTGGAAGAGCGCGGGCTCTTTCGCATCGAGTGCAGATCAAAGACCGACCGGCGACTACTGCCTCATATTGAAGTCGATGGAGCGACATCTCGCTCCACATCCTAGCGGCACGTTTCGCTCGCCGCCCCCCTTGCAGCCACTGTTGGCCACAAGAGGGGCTGGCAGAGTACATCGGCTGCTACTGACAGACTTCAGTCAACCCACTCGGTCCTGGCGGAGAGAGCCGATCGCCGAACAACGCGCGAGCGTCATCAATGTTCACGATGCCGTCGCCATCCAAGTCAGCATCCGCATCATCTGTACCGAAGACAGTTCGCATGGCAAGCCAGTCCTGAATGTTTACCACGCAATCATCGGTAAGATCCGCGTCGCAGACGTTTCCGTAGCCATCGCCATTACTGTCTCGCTGATCGGCATTACTGCGCTCGATGCAGTTGTCATCCACGTCGCTAACGCCATCGTCGTCGATATCGCGGTTGCCGTCGCGGCCGAAGAGGATATAGACCTGCCCCTTCGCAATCTCGAACGGCGCACCGATCATCAGGTCATCTAGCCCATCCGCGTTGAAATCGCCCGCTGTTGTGGCGGACGCCCCGAGCGCGGAGCCCACATCTGCACCCTCCAGTGTGAACCCATTGTCGCCATCCAGTTCTTCCGCAAGGAGGCGCCCCGAGGAACCGACACCTGCCTTGCCGTAGATCACGTACACCTCCCCATTGTCGATTCCGTCCTCCGGCTCGGCCATGTTCGCACCAATTACGATGTCCGGGATGCCGTCTCCGTTGATGTCTCCTGCAGTGCTTGATGGCCTACCAAAAAAGTCCTCACGATCGATCCCCTGGATGGTGAACCCGTTGTTGCCGTTCAATTCGGATGTGCGGGCATCCCCATCGCTGCCGATGGTTCCACCACCGAACACCACATAGGCTTCACCAACATCTAGCACGCCGTCAGGCTGAGCACGAGAACCGGAGACAATGAAATCGGGGTGGCCGTCTGCATTCACGTCTCCGAGGCCATCCACCCCAGCACCGCAGTCAAAGCCGGCGCCAATGCAACCGAAGAAGTAGCCCTGCGTAGGTAGCAACTCGCCGAGGGCGATTCGGTCAGGCCACGGGTCAGAGGATCCGTAGAGCACATACCCACCTCCAACGTCGGCGAGTTCACCGAAGTCAACGGAGAACGCACCAATGAGCACATCATCAATGCCGTCATCGTTGATGTCGCCGATACCAGCGGTGTCCCGGCCGGTGAAGTCGTCCGCTTCTTGCCCCTCCAGAATCACGCCATTACTTCCGTTCAGCGTCAACACATTGATCACCCCCGAACTACCCACCTCTGGTCCACCAAAGACGAGGTACGCTTGCCCGACGTTACCCTTTGTGGGCGTATCTACGCCGAAGGCACCGATCGCAATGTCAGGGAACCCGTCAGCATTGACATCACCCGCCGCACTCACCATGGAGGCGTCTCCGCCCGGGAAAAACCCGTTAACAACGAAGCCGTTTGATCCATCCAGGGCATCAGGATCAAGTTCACCCGAAGGCGCTACGTTGGGCCCCCCAAAAATCACGTGCACGACACCCGGCGCTTCCCGTTGAAGGACGTCTTTGTTGCGTGCCCCCACACCGATGTCGTCGTAGCCATCTCCATTGATATCACCTAGCCCGGCAACCTGCTCACCCAAATCGTCGCCGTCACCACCTCTCATGAGAAAACCGTTTGCGCCATTGAGACTGGCTAACTCGATGTTTGCAGGTGGGCTGTTTGAGCCGTAAACCACAAACGCGGCTCCAGCGAAACCTTGCTCCACCTCGGAGCTGCCAATGACGATGTCGTCGATCCCATCGCCGTTGAAGTCGCCGGCCGCTCGCGCATGCGCACCTGCGTTCGAATTGAGCTCTATCCCCGTCAGAATCACACCGTCGGCCTCGGTGAAGTTGCTGAGGTCAAAACGTTGTGGGAAAACGCCAGCGTCTACGTTTGAGAAAGCAAGAAGAAAGGCAATGGCTGCGAGTGCTCGGAGCAAATGATCCCTGTCGGATATAGTCATAATTATTTCTCCGGTGGGGTTGTTTGTAGCAGAACGCGCCGGGGCTCACGCCCCGGCGCACTTCGGTCCGGTGACCTGATCTCTAGATCGCGTTCAGCTGTGCGCTTCCAACGGTCGTTCTTCGGAGCGAGAAGTCTTGGAGGATAACCTCGTTGTTGACACAGGTGTTGTCCGTGTCGGTGGTTCCCACCACCTCTGAGTAATAGAAGATCGGAAGCTGCGTGTTATCGTTATTCGGGAAGTAGACCTCAACCTCCGCACGAATACGCGCGCCGTTCGTCCGATCGCTTAGCCTCAGCGAAGACACTGCCTGGTTATCTGGGCGCAGACGCACCAGCCAGACGTTGCCATCGCCATCCGTGTTGGTAAATCGTTCCGCGTTGGAGGAACTGAGCAACAGATAAGTCTTATCGCCTGCCGCCGGCCCAGTCGGTACGTTTCGATTGAACGCCTCAGGAGATAGCAGGAAAACGCGTCCCGTTCTTGGTAAACGACGATGTCTGTATGGGTATTGGGTGGCGGCGATTGGACCCACTATCTGACGAACTTTAGATCATCCGCTCCGCGACGGTCGGATCCCTGTGTGCGCCAGATCTCGCGCGAGCGCGTTCAGCGCGCCGGGCCACAGCGACTGAACAAAGGAACGCAGGGACGACGAAAACGATGGCACCAAGAGTTTCGGGATGGAGAGGAGCAGTTGGCCTGGTGTGGCCTCGCTGCCGTGGTGTTTCAGTACAAGTCGACAGCGGCCCCACTGCTCTGCGGTTTCACCTGACTGCAATGCAGCAAACGCGGTGGCCGCAGACGTTCGACTCCACTGGACATACCCCTCAACCATACGTAGCCAAGTACATCAGTATTAGAGGAAGTCCATGGAGGGCCCCTAACAGTGTCAATATTGAATGAGCTGACGCGATTGCGAAGTCTTCTACACGGCGTCTTAATTGGGGCCCTCTTTGGGTGCAGCGCTGCTGGCGCGGCGGAGCACCTACATATGGCAAAGCCCTCCGCGGCCAGATTCGAGGCTTATCGATCAAATGGGCAAAAAGTCTGGTCAGTCGATTGGGCGGGGAGCGCAGACGCGACTTGGCACTCCACGCACGATGGGGCGACCGTCATACGAGAAGGCGAGACCGAAGCAACCGTCAATCGCTATGGAGTGCTCAGATCTATCGGGTCCCCCGCTACTGCCTACGGACAAAACAGCCCCGTAGATGTGGGCGGGATCTGGGATAGCATGTCTGAGCTATCCGACGGCATTTCGGATTCTGCTGAGATATTTGTTGAACCCGTCGTCGATTCCGCAGGTTCGGTCTGGGCTGTGCTGTTCGTGGGGAATGGCTACGCGATAGTGCGCGGCGACCCGGCGAGTGGTACCTGGTCTACACAGTTTGAGTACGAGGGGGGTTCGGCCCTTATCCTCGACACGAAGATCGTCATCGATCAACAAGACAACATCACTGTTGCTTTCAGGGCGCTCGATGACACCAACGAGCTGCGTGCCCTTCGCTACTCACCGGGCGGTACGTGGGAAGAAGAACTTGTGTACAAAGCGATCTCCCCGGACTTCTTCTTCCAAGACATCAATGCAGCAGCCGATGCTGATGGCAACGTAGTTGTTGTTTCGATGCTGGAGACGTCAGTCAACCGCATGTTTGCCGTGGTGTATGACGCTGACAATGACACATGGGCAAACCCCGAGTGGATCTCGCCGGCTGCAAACAGGATCAAGGTTCCGACCGTCGTTTCGAGCAGAGAAGGCAACTCGATAGAAGCGCTCTATCTAGTCGAAGGTGGGGGAAGCAGTGGTATGTATGCTCGAACGTTTCTCTCCCCTTCTGAGGGTTGGACGTCGCCAACTCTTGTCCGTGGAACGCAACACGCGGTAATCCCAGTTGGCGGTGGCGCGTCCGACTACCCTGTGGTACTCGACGGGTCCGGGAACGCAACCGTCGCTTACTATCTGCCAATCGAACTCGGCGCTACGACTGTCTGGCTTTTTCGCGCCACTCGGCGCGTGGACGGAATATGGGGAAAGCCGGTAACGTTGCGGGTGAGCGTCGGAGAGCTAGCCTACGGTTTCATAGCTGACTTCGGCGACTCTGACTACGATGAAGACGGCAACGTGGCGATCGTCTTCAAGCATCAAGGGAATGCGGTCGACCCCCTCGCTGTTGACCTTTGGGCGTTTCAGTTCGATGCGGCCTCAGATACCTGGAGCACTACTTCCATCTACTCCAATCCGCTAGACGGAAGCCAGCGTTCGCGCGTGGCGTTCGCAGGGACCAATCGAGCTCTTGCAACATACTTGGATGCCGAACGATTCGGTGCAGCGTCGCGCTTCTATGACGGTGAGCAGTGGCTCGATTCGATTGGACTGCCTGGGAATCCGCTCATGGCGTCCCACGAGACGGCAGCGACCAGAGGCGATGTCGCGATGCTGTACCAGATACTTGAGGAGCAACAGGAAGTCGAAGCAAACTGGTTCAGAACAACAACTCGATAGCAACGTCGGTCAAACCATAAATCTCCATCGAGGTGCTTGCCGTGCACTGGAGTCGCAATCGAGGGGCGTTCCCACGCCGAGGCAGAGAAGGAGGATAGGCGCCGCCATGGGCGCAGCACCGCTTCGGTCGATCTGAGTGGAGTCAGCGGAGGTATTCGCCTCGGCGACTACCCACCGATCGGGCGACATCCAACCGCCGGAATCGTCGTCGCCATCGCCCGCTTCCATACTTACGCTCGAACTCGCGCGTCCGCCTACCTAGCCTGGCTACAGGGTAGTCCGCGCATACGGCAACGGCTTTACAGGGTTTAGGGAGGTTGTCCGAACGGGCTGCCCAGTGCACTGGGGGCCTTTCCAGCACGCCCACGCACTTTCGCCACTGGCCCGCGAGCTCACCACGAGCGAACCCTCACCGCCCTATCCCAATCCGGAGCACCCGCTTCAGCCGCTGCGCCCAGTTCACTACCGCGGGGCCGCGGCACCAACGCAGCGAGCCTCGCCAAGAAGGCTCGCAGCTGCACGGTTCAGTCGCCCCAGCGCAAGTTGCGGAATTGCCGCTCCTCCACCTCCCAGGAGGATCCCGGTAACACGCTGATGCTGCCGTCCGGGTTGTACACGGAGGTTCCGCCCACGTTCGACTCTATCGTGAGCACGAGCACATCGTCCCAGCGTGCCATGGGCTCGCGTAGGTCCGGGTACATTCCGGGAAACAATGACTCCAGGGAGTCGACACTGATGACGGTCGGGCGAAAGTCGCTACGATTCACCGTGACGGTTTGCCAGGTGCCGTCACCGGTCACGGTGATGCCCGCGTAGTAGCGCAGCAGCGGCACCTCAGTGCCGAGGAAGAACAGGGAGTCATTTTGATCTGCCACCAAAAAGAAGTGCTTGGTGCCGTCGACACGTACGTCGATCGATAGGGCAGCATCACTGCTAGGGCGGTAGCGCGGATCCCATGGCTTGCGGGTGCTGGCGAACCAGAAGCCCGCGTTACTCCACCCGTTTGGGAGCAGCCAGTCATCCCAACCGTTCGCGAAGTCGTGCAGTTGGTCCAGACTCCCCTCGGGGCGAAAGTCGATGGCGGCATCTATCAGTTCCTGCGCGTGTATCTGCAGGAGATTGGAGCTGAGGATGAAATCTCCTCGATAGGGATCCTCGCCGTTGTAGGTGAGCGGATCGCCCTTTACGCGAAGGGGAATGGTGCTGTAGCGGTTGTCGTCAAAGGCGTAGGTGACTACAGCGTAGGCGAAGAGGTTCTGGCCTTCTACGATATCTAGGCAATCGCCGGTCCAGGTGCCGTCCGCGTTGTCGGTCACCCGTTCGCAGGGGCGCCAGTAGCGGTATAGGGGGTCGTCCCCACGCTGTAGTAGATGTCGACGCGGTTCACCTGGCCAGTAACCGTGTCCGCCGTGAGGTGAGCGCGCGCCCGTCCCGTGCTGTAGTCCATGCTCAGGGTGGGCGTCGATGGGGTGAGGTATTCGCCCTTAAGGTGTTGATCGAACCAGAGCATGCTGTTCACGTCGGTGCTCACTGGGTTTTCGTGATTGCCCCGGGGCGGTATCGCGAAGCGCAGTGGCGTGTCGACGGGCATGATGTTGTTCCAGTTGTACATCAGGTTGTCCATCGGCGCAGCGAAGTCGTTGGTGGGCCCCGTGTACAGGATCGGGATGTCGATTTGCGTGATGGCAGTGATCGGCGTGACCAAGGCGTGCGCCGGCGGGACTACGGTCACGTTGAAGCCCGGCAGGCCGATGTCGTCCTTACGTTCCTGACTGATCTCACCGGCTCCGCCTACGGAGGGGTTGGCTGCCGTAAGGCGGTCGTCTACGCCAGCCAAGACGGTCGTTTGTACGCCGCCGAGAGAGAAGCCCCGCACGGCCAAGCGTGTGGGATCCACCTCCGGTTGGGCTTGGAGGAAGGTGAGCGCACGCCGGTTGGCGATCGCCGTCAGAAACCACAGGCTGTTGCGCGGTGACTGGACCACCTGATCCAGGGTGCCGTCCGTGACCAGGTCCAGGCCGAAGTAGGTGAAGTAGGTGTAGTTGAGGTTGCCTGCCATGTCGCGCAGGGCGCCCCAATCAGTGTTTGGGTGGTTGGGATCGAACTCCATGCCCGGGACGTCCACGTCTGCAGACTCGAGGGGGTTCATGTCGCGGGCGTCCCAGTTCAGTGAGAGGCCCACGTAGCCGTTGCGGGCAGCATAGAGCACCTCGTCGAGGTCTGAACGACCGCCACCGCCGTGAATGTGAACCACAGCGGGAAGTGGGTTGTCAGGACCGGCGTCTTGGGGATAAGCGTAATAGGCCGCCAGCCGGGCGCGCTCCACGCCGTAAGCGATGGTCTCAAAGGTGCCGATGGTGAAGATCACCTTCTGCACGATGATTCCATCATCGGTGATCGTCGACTGAAACACCTCAGCTTCAAGCGCGTCGACTGTTGGATCGTAGTCCGCCCATAGTTCCTCGAAGGTCTCGGGAATGTAGGCGCTATCAGCGGGCAGGCCGTTGAGGGTCAGGGCACGCTCCTCAATCTCCAAGGTGATCGTCGCCTCGTTGGAGGGGCCGGTGCCATCACTCGCAGAAAAGGAGAAGCTATCCGTGGTGCCCGCCTCGGAGTTGGGTGTGTAGGTGATCAGTGGTCCGTCACCACTCACTGCACCCAATTCCGGCTGAGAGTACTGATAGGTAAGCGAATCTCCGTCAGCGTCGCGGGCAGGAAGATAGATCTGCCTTTCCTGGCCGACGCCGATGCTCACCAGTCGATCGAAGGCGACCGGGGCTTGCGAGTCGCCCTGGCGCAGACGAAGTACGATCTGGCTGCCCGTGCCCGTAGGCTCTATCGTGACTTGCTCACTGACGCCTTCCGGCAGGTTAATCACTGAAATGCCAGTGCTAGGCAGGCTGATGAGGGTGCTGTCGGTCACCTCGAAGAGCGGTACGGACACATCGCCGCCGCCAGCGTATCGGCCCGCGTCGACGATCACCGTAGCGCTATCCAGGAGCACCCAGTCCTTACCTATGATCGGGCTGACCTCGCCCGCGCTGTCGAGGACGAAGCGGAAGGTTCCTGCAACGAAGGCGTAGGCCGCGTTCAGGCGATCCAGGCGAATGGTCGCTTCGGCGCCGGAAACGCTCAGGCGTGTGTTCTCATGCACGAGGGCCTGACCATCAGTGATCAGCAGCTCTCCTCCCGTCACCACGATGTCAGGGCCGTAGAACGTGAGAGCATCCTCTGGCGATTCGCCGGAAGCGGCGAAGGTGCCTCCGCTGAGGGTCACCGTGCCGCTGTTGGCGAAACTGAACAAGTCTCTGGCGCCCCTACCTGAGTTGGTGAACCTGCCCTGCGAGAGGACCAAACGGCCGTTCGGACTAGCGATTCGTACAGGGTTTGGTGAGCGCACGTCACCGCCGTCGATGAGCAGGCTACCCCCACCACCACGCGGTCCGATGCTGATCTCGCCTGCTTCGAGCGTTGCGCCCGCGAGCACCTGCACGACGCTTGTCGTGCCTAGAACACCGAGGTCGTTGTTGATGACCATCGCTCCGGCCGCAGCGTCGACGGACTCGATGGTCAAGATGCGGTCGCGACTGACCAGCGTGAGGTCCTGTGCCGTGGGTAACTCTGCAGCGGAGTTGCCGGTAGTGACGTTGTACCAAGCGGTGAGATCGGCCCAATCGCGCTGTGTACCTATTCTCGTGAGCACATCGGCGTACGCACTCGATGCGAACAGCAGCGTGCAGCTGATCAACGGCAGGGCATGCGAGGTCAACATCATGTCCAGCTTCTTCTTGTAGGGTTGTGTGCGGGGATAAGAGCTACGTTGCTGGCCGATGGTCAAGAGGGCCAGCCTGACGCAGGTAGTGAGGGTGACGCCCTCCCCGTTTGTATCCACAACTTTCCGATATCTAGCGCTTTTTAGGCAAGGATCTCATCTAGGCACCGGAAAGACCGTCCGCACTGCTGTCGCCAGGACAAGGGTGATCGCACCTCGATGACGGTGAGTCGACATGCAGGACAGTCGTCGCGGTTCGGCGCGATCGCCGCGCCAGCTGCTACCCTTCGTGTCGTAGGCCCGAACCGTTGACTGGGCCTGTTCCAATCCCAACTTCAATAGCTCGATGGCGGAGCTTCAAGAGTCAGCCGACTATAGGGGCGTTTGTTCGTCGTTCATTGTCTCTAGAATGCGATCATCGCGCGGATCACGAACGCGTTGGTCACGTCCACGAAAAAAGCAGCAACCAGAGGCAGGATGATGAACGCCAAGGGCGCCGGACCATTGGCCTTGGTGACAGCCGTCATGTTGGCGATGGCGGTGGGTGTCGCGCCGAGAGCAAACCCGCCGAATCCGGCGCTAAGAACGGCTGCCTGGTAGTTCCTCCCCATCAGGGGGAACAGCACCAAGAGGATAAACGCTACGGCGGCCAGGGTTTGTAGCAAAAGAAGTACCAACGACGGTCCCGCAAGCCCAGCGATCGTCCATAGCTGCATGCTCATGAGGGACATTGCCAGGAACAAGCCCAGGGAGAAATCCGATACCAGTGCCAATGCTCGCGTGCGGGCGGGCCAGCGCATGCGCGGCAACAGGTGAGGCACCGTGTTGGACAGCACGATGGCGGTCAACAGGCACGCCACGAACAGTGGTAGCTTGAAGCCCATGCGGCCGAGGGCGTCGTTGATGAACCAGCCGATGATGATCGAGATATGCAGCACCAAGATGACTGTCATGATGCTGAGATGGTTGATGGTCTCCGTTTCTTCCTTCTCGTAGGTGATGCCGACGACAGGCGCCTCCTGTCCACCGCTGAGCTGGTGACGGCCGATGAGTAACTTCGCGATCGGCCCGCCGATCAGGCTGGCAACGATCAATCCAAGCGTGGCAGAGGCTACCCCAACCTCTAAGGCGTTGGAGACACCCTGGGCCATAAAGTCAGGCGCCCAGGCGATTGCCGTCCCGTGACCGCCTATCAGCGACGTCGAGCCTGTAAGAACACCGATAGCCAGAGGGAGCCCAAGCATCTGAGCGCCCGCCATGCCAACGAGGTTTTGCACCAGAATGTAGGTTAGTGTCAGCACTAGTAGAATCGCTAGCGGTTTACCGCCACTCACCAGATCGCTAAAGCGGGCGTTCAACCCGATGGCAGTAAAGAAGTAAACCAGCAAGCGGTCGCGAGTCTCGAGATCGTAGGTCACCTCGACGTCTAGAAGGAGATAGATCGCGAAGGTCACGGCGGCAGCGACCAGCCCGCCGCTCACGGGCTCTGGAATGTTGTAGGTACGGAGCAGGCGGAATCTGCGTGTGAGATCGACACCTACGAAGTACACGAGGATGCCCGCCGTGTAGGCGAGGAAGCTGGGGACGGTGACCTCAGTCACACGGGTGACCTCTCACGACGATCAGCGAAGCGGTTCGAGCGCCTGTAGGTACGACAGAACAGATGGGCGGGACGATGCTAGCTTCTCGGCGGTTCTTGCGGATCCCAGCCGCCACCGAGGGCGTTGTACAGGCGCACCAGGTTCGGAAACGATGGTGCCCTCGCTTGCCACCATATTGCTCTGTACACCCAGAAGAGAGCGTTCGGCATCCAGTACTGCGTGAAGTGCGTCCACCGTCGAAGAGGTCCTCTCGCACGCTCCTACCGATTCCGAAGGTACGGCTATCGCTGTCGGCGAGGCTGGATGGCGATAGCGCCTCCAAGCCGATGGCACCGCGTAGTGTGAATTTCAGGTAAAGCGCCCCGACGGCCACGCCGACGCGTGCCGTCTCCGCAGCGAGCTAGCGCTCCGCCTGTCGTAGGGGCGCGCTGTGAGTGGGCGCAAAAGCAGCTACTCCCTTGCCCGCCGAACCAACGACTTCCTAGCTTTCTGATCGCCATATGGCGGGACTCAATCACCGCCATAAGATCCGATTCTCCTCGCCGAATGACGCATATGGCAGGATTTTCTCCAGAGCGAACGGACCCCCTTGAGGCCACCGTAAACCCTTGGAATCACTGGCTCTTCTGCTTTAGTGAAGAGCCCCTGGGAGTCTCGTGCCAAACACGTCCTCCGTTGTCTGGTAGATCAGACTAATATCCATTCCATTAGCCGCCGACTCGATCGACGCCAGTACATCGCTGGTCACTGTTTCGATTCCCGGCGACCAAGCATTTCGAAACGTGCGGGATGACATGCAACACTGGTTGACGTCCCTGTGGATAGCCACAGCACTACCGTCCGGCCTGTAACTGACGGCAGCTTCCTGAGTAGGACCACCGACGTTCGCATGGATGATGGCAGAGGACCAGCTATCGGAAGCCGCGTCATAGCGCACCGCTCTCACCTCAGTCCGGAAAGGCTCACGGTTGCCACGCATGAATACGATCATGACGTCACCATCCACGCTGTAGTCAGCAGCGGCGAAGTTGACGAATAACGGATCTTCATCGAAGTGCGTGAGCACGGTGCGAGGGCCTGACCAGCTACCGCCATCGAGTCGCGCAGCTCGGAGTACCCACAGGGTACGTAAGGGGCTAAGCTCGATCGGTACGTAGAATGGGACCGTTAGTACTCCACCGTCATCAACCGTCGCTGGGATGAATGACTCCGGGCCGCTGGCCCCTGGGTAGCCCGCGAGTCGCCGCGTACCGGGGACTAAGTCTGTGCTACCCCACCCTTCCAATGGAGAAATGAAACGTCTCGTATAGATGCCGTACCCGCTCTCGCTATTGACCCAGTAGACAAGGCGTACGAAGCGACCGGCTCAGTCTTGCACAAGGGTGGGGTAGGACGTTCGCTCCGCCCCTGGCACGGAGACAACTTCTGGGCCACCCCACTCCTCGGATGCTGCGTCGAAGGTGAAAGCCAACACGTTCGAGCCGGAGTCCGTATCCTCTTCGAGCACGGCTACAGCGTTCCCGACCTCGTCTACGGCAAGATCGACTTGCTGGAAGAAGCTTGTCGTGCTGTAGATCGTCCGTGGACCGCTCCATCCCAGCTCTGGTGTGTAGCGCATCGACTGAAGTCGGTTCGAGACACCGGAAATTACCCGGAACACAACACTGATTCGATCCTGGGAGTCGATGCGGCCAACCATCGCCAGTATCTGGTCCGTAGTGGAGTAAACGGTTTCCGGCGCGGACCAAGTCTCTGTCGCCGCGTTCCATCGAGCCTGCTCGAGTACAAACGTAGTCACAAAGTCTTCTGCCGACAAACCGACGGATACAACAACCACATCTCCTGATGATTGAATCATCGGTCCCGTCGCTGTCTGGTAGTCCTGCTCATCCCCGCTTATCATCACCGGGCGCTCCCACTCTGAACTCAATGGGGCTCCTGGTCCCTTCGCCGCAGGCCGTTGCGCCCTACCCTCGATTGGCCTCCCAATACCGTCCAGAATCGAACTGTCCGCGGGAATGGCGTGAGCGGCCCCGGTAGCCGACAGACCTAGCTGAGCACTGGTCCCCATCCACTGCTCGGAGCGCCATACCACCAGACCATCTTCGCGAGTGGCTTCTACACCTTGTTCGCTAAGGCCAATCGACACCGGTGGCGACGCGATCGCGCTCCCGGCAACTAGGATCATGCCGACGAGGATACCCGACAGTGCGCGGTACACTGAGCTGCTCATCGCAGCCTGCTCTACGGGAGCACAAGAATGGCGCATGCTCATCTGTTCCTCTTCTTTCGTTGGCAGAGGAGTGACCGGAACCTTGCGAAATCTCCGCGCGAACTACTCTGCCGCCAAGCCCGACGCTGGACAAATTCCACCACGTCGAGCGCAAAAGCCTGATGATAGCAACCCCAAGCCGACTCCTAGCTGGCAGTCACGAATAGGGAACGCCGGCACCCAGCCGTAGTCTTCGACCAGATGACCAGCCGGTCTGCCAGATGAGATCGCGTACGAGTACTTTCAAAGAACGGCCGAGCACCGCCCGCTCCCGGAGACTGCGGCGAAGAAAACACACGGCGAATCCGCGAGCGCCACGTGATTGACGAGGCTAGCGCTGAGTATCGGAACCCGCCTCACCCTGCGCTGAGTCCACCTGGGGTACAAACTGCGACGACAACACGCGCACATCACCTGTGAAGAAGGTACCGAATTCGCCAACCAGGGCGAAGGCGTCACCGTCGAACACAGTCTCATGTAACGCAGAAGCAACCACGTCGTCCGCAACGCCCAGGGCATCCAGCCATTCGCCATTTCTATACAATCGCGAAGTGAATCGTTCGTCGACCCCACCCGTGAGGTAAGTAGCGAGTACTTCATCCCCGCTACCAAACGCAACGCGCGAGCGAGTAGTCGACTCATTGACTCTTCCGTGGATCAGATCGCGCCGCCATTCGTTGCTCTCTCGGTCGAACATGAAGACCCATACGACTTCATCCAGAAACGCATCGTCGTACCTCAGGATGATCGCGACGTCTCCATCGGAGTTGGTGTCGGCATCTCCAAACTCCAGGAAGAATGGGAAGTCGCCGACGTACACATGAAGCGTCTGCGGAATCTGCCACTCTCCGCTTTGGCGCCGAGCGGCTCGGAAGAGAAACAGACGATCATCTCCAAAGGGAATTTCAACCGAGAATGGGAGGGTCAGATCGCCTTGATCATCAACAACTGCCGAATACTCGGCGAACGAACCCAGCTGCGGCAGGGACGCCCGCGCGGTGCCAGGCACGCGTTCGATCTCTCCGAATCCCTCATCGGGTGAAACGAACTTCCTAGCATACAACCCTGGTCGCCTCGCAGTATCAATGTCGAGATAAGCGACAAACACATGCTCCCCGTTGTCGCTCGCAATGACAGTCGGCACTGTTACCACTCGTTGCTGACGCCCGGAAACCAGCTGAGGCGGAGACCATGTTCCAGAGGCGGCATCAAAGACGACACCGACGATACGGAACGTGCTCGGCAACTCCAATTGGTAGAGCACCACGATGTTCCCTAGGGCATCCACTCCAGCGCTTATGTCTTGGAAGAATCCGTCCTCGACGGTGACTATTGTCTCTGGCGGAGACCACCCCAGGCCCGGCGCGAAGCGAATCACTATGATTTGATTCCCTTCTCGAAAGACCACCGAGATGCGATCACTGCTGTCTATCAGTAAGGCCTCTTCGCCGGCCCCCGATGACAAGTAGGTGGTATCAACTGACCACTCACCGCTCACGGCATCACGACGCAAAACCCGTAGTTCTCGCTCCACGTTGATTTGCGTCCACAAGTGCCCTTGGGAATCGACAACGGGTTCGGTTCCGAAGAAGAAGGACTCATCACCGAGTGTTACCACCTCGGCTAATGGGGACCACTCCCCTCCCGCGTCTCGCATACCAGTGTCTACACTTGGGGCGATTCGAGATCCCTCGTTGCGTTCGATTCGAATAAGACGTCTTGCTTCATCGAAAATCGGTACCGCTGTCCAGACCAACTGGCCGTCGGCACGGTACGCTTCGAACTGAGAGTTCGTCGACTGCGATAAGACGAGTTGTTCAGCCGCATCAAGCGGCCCAAAAAGGAGAGCGGCCCCAAACACTAACCCGAGTACTTGCTCGATATGAAAGCTCATCAACTACTGCTGATGCTTAGGGCCTTCGCCGGCACTATCGTCATCCTGCGGGGCGTCGGCTTGCGGCACAAACTCCGACGATGAAATGCGGACATCGCTTGTGAAGAAAGAGCCGAATTCACCCACTAAGGCGAACGCGTCATCTGCAAGCACCGTCTCATGAATAGCGGAAGCGAATACGTCGTCGGCTACACCCAGAGCGTCGAGCCATTGGCTGTTGCGGAACAAACGCGACGTGAACCTTCTATCGACGCCTCCTGTAGTGTACGAGGCCAATACCCCAATCTCGTCTCCATGCGCGATGCGCGCCCGGGTCGTCGATTCGCCTTCAGCGACGTACAGTAGGTCTCGTCTCCAAGTATCGATCTCTTGATCGTAGGTAAAGGCCCAGACGACTTCGTCGAGAAAGCTGTCGTTGTGCCTTAGGATAACCGCGACATCTCCGTCGCTACTGGTATCGGCATCTCCGAACTCAAGGAAGAACGGAAAGTCGCCGATGTAAATGTGTAGGGTCTGCGGAGCTTGCCAGGCCCCGTTCTCGCGCCGGGCAGCTCGGAAGAGAAACAGACGATCATCTCCAAAGGGGATCTCAACCGAGAACGGAAGTGTCAAAGCGCCTTGATCATCCACCACTGCTGAGTACTCTGCGAAGGACCCCAACTGTGGCAGCGAGGCTCTTGCCGTGCCAGGCACACGCTCGATCTCACCGAATCCCTCGCTGGGTGAAATGAACTCCCTGGCATACAAACCTGGGCGCCTCGCAGTATCAATGTCGAGATAAGCGACAAACATATGCTCCCCGTTGTCGCTCGCAACGACAGTCGGCACTGTTACCACTCGCTGCTGACGCCCGGAAATCAGCTGAGGCGGAGACCATGTTCCAGAGGCGGCATCAAAGATGACACCGACGATACGGAACGTGCTCGGCAACTCAATTTGATAGAGCACCACGATGTTCCCTTCCGCATCCAGGCCAGCGCTGATGTCTTGGAAGAATCCGTCCTCAACGGTGACGATCGTTTCTGGCGGAGCCCACCCCAGATCCGGGGCGTAGCGAAGCATCCGGATTTGATTCCCTTCCCGGAAGACCACCGAGATGCGATCATCTCTATCAATCAGCAAGGCCTGTTCGCCGGCCCCCGATGCGAGATAAGTCGTATCAACCGACCACTCGGCGCTCGCCGCATCCCGTCGAAGAACCCGCAGTTCTCCCTCCACTAGGACCAGTGCCCACAAGTTCCCGTGGGAATCGAGGACGGGTTCAGTTCCGAAGAACACAGACTCATCCTCGGGCGTTAGCACGTCGGCCAACAGGGACCACTCCCCCCCAGCATCACGAAGGATTCCAACGGGGTCTGGATCGACGGAAGATCCTTCGCCACGATCGATCTGAACGAGACGTCCTGCTGCATCGAAGATCGGTACCGAACCTGCGCGTAGCATGTACGCCGCGTGCGGCGATGAGTTAGCACCGAGAGCGTCGGGTCCGTTTCGCTCAGCCGCGAGAGCACCCGCGCTTCCAAAGGTCAGCCCCGCGGCGCCCAACAGGAGTGCTGAAAGCACCGTATTGCTTGACCTAGATGTAAGAGTAGTCAATTTGGCTCTCCTTGGAAGCGCGGAGCTCTCGCCCTACTTCACGAAGTTATTGTTGTGGATTTCCGATAGCGTACACGCCACTACCGATGCCCGCTACGATCACCAGTGGGTCGCCACCGTTCGCATCGAGGATGATCGGGAACTGACCCGCTGGAACGATGGGCACAGGCACATCCCAATCGAGTTGCCAGATCGATCTGAAGTACAATGCCTCCAGCACCTGCTGAGTCGCGTACTGCGGTAATGAGTTTCGGCTCTGCGACCGTACCGGCAAAAGTTAGCGCCGCGGTCGCGACATGATCCACGTTGGGGTCGTTAAGCAACGCATCTAGGTTTATCGATCCCTGCGGCCAGGCTTGAGGTCGCCAGTCCCCACTAAGGTGGGTATTGATCGGCTTATTGAGGGGGAATCACGCCTTGTGCGCGCACCGACACCTCTTCTGTCCTGCGCCCGCCCATGAGCCCTACTTCGTGCGCCAACGCATCAGAGACGTCCTCGGCCATATCATCGCCATATGGAGAAACCTATCACGCGCATAGGGTCGGTTTTACATAGACGAATGACGCCCAAGGCGAGAGACCTCCGAACGGTAAGTCTCCGACGCTAGCGAGCAGCATCCGTGAGGACACTGGATAGCACGACCCGCAGCCGCAGCTTGCACTCCTAACGAACGAAGGCACTTGCTTGCGGCCTACACATGCGCGACGCGCGGCAGGTTGAGTCTCCTCGTAGGCCGCGGAACATATCGTGCGCGCCAGGCGCACGCTGCATCGCACGCAAATGCGCAGCGTATCTGTACGGACATCTAGTCCACGCACTCCCGAATTCAACGGCTTATCTGATTGAGCCGGTCCATTGAACTATTGCGTGTGTGAATGAGGTTGTGCTTGGTACGTCAGATGTTTAGGGTCCAACCGCTGTAATGTCGACGGGCCGCTTGCTGTCTTGACCGCGGGGCAGGCCCCACGAGCCCACGACGGTGCTCGAAGCGCCGGGGAAGACCCGGCCGGTAATTTGGTGCATGGCGCCTGGGGTTTCCGCCCAAGCCGGGCGCTTCCCGCCCGACAAGCTGCAATCCACTTGGAGCCTCGGGGCGCGGCTTGGAATCCGGTGTTGGCATTGGGTAGTCGGATCCCTTGCTCGACGCTGACGACGCGATTCGCTCGCTCACATCCAGACCAACTCAAGGAAGAGAACTCGGTTATGACGACATCGCGAATGACATCTACCAGCTTGGCCACCTCTCCGATATTGGTGATGGTCGCTATCGGGTTGCTCGCGGGTGTTTCGCACGCCACACCTCCTGCAGGCAGTTCGTACGTCGCATCCAACGCCGCAGGCGGGCTTGAAGCAAGGCTCGCAGATGGGCAATTAGTTTGGACTACCGAACCACCGCTTCTCGGCACCACCGAATTCTCCCAGGGCTTCACTTCTGGGAAGACAACCACACTGATTAGCGATGGGCAGGAATACGCGATTGACTCAGCCGGTCGCCTAGTTTCACGTCTGGGAGGATCCTCACGCTATAGCCGGTCCACTCCGCTCGACGCAGGTGGCGCGTGGGAGGAACTGATCGCCATAACGGAGAGCTCCGACGAGGGAGCCGACGTTCGAACAGCCCCTGTGACCGATAGCGACGGAACCGTTTGGGCGACACTCGTCGCTGAAGGTGGGTTTCAAATCGTGCGGGGAGACCCAGTCACTAGCGAGTGGGTAGTGGACTATCAGTACAGAACACCGGCTTTGCTACTCGATGCATCGTTGGTCATCGACCCCCTGGGCAACATCACGCTCGCCTTTCGGGCGTTGGATGGCACCAACCAGATCCGTATATTGCGGAAACCGCGAGATGCGGATTGGCAAGAAGAGATCGTGTTCGAGCCGAGTTCCCCCGACTTCTTCTTTCAAGATATCGGCGCAGCGACGGATTCCGCGGGGAACGTGGTGGTGGTCTCTATGTTGGACACGCCCACCGTGGACCGGATGTTCGCAGTCATCTTCGACGCCTCCACCCAGTCTTGGGGAGAAGCACACTGGGTTTCACCTCCGGGAGACACTGATGTCCCGACAGTCGCGGCAAGCCCGAACGGGTCGCACTTGGAACTCTCTTTCGTGGTGGAGGGAGGGAACAACCCGGGAGTTTTCACCCGTTCATTCATCTCACCATCCGACGGGTGGGAGTCTGCGCAACGCGTCCCGGGCACGCGTAACGGAACGGTCCCTACGCTTGGGGCTGCTCTCGACTATCCGTTGGTCGTGGATGACCTTGGGAACGTCACGGTCCCCTACTATGTGCCGATAGATATCGGGTCGACTACCCTGTGGCTCTTCCGAGCAGCAAGGCGTATCGATGCCGACTGGCAAACCCCAAGCACGTTGCGCGTCAGCGTGGGTGACTTGGCCTACGGTCTCGTTGCCGACCTAGGGGATGGCGACAGTGACACCGAAGGTAACGTTGCCTTCCTGTTCAAGCAGCAAGGGAACATCGTTGACCCTGGCGCCATTGACCTCTGGGTGTTTCAGCTCACGGTGGACACCGAACGCTGGAGCTCTCAGTCGCTCTACTTCGAACCCGATGATGCCGAACAAAGGGTCCGTCTCGCCTTCACTGCTCCGAATGAGCTTTTGGCGACCTACTTCGATGCGGACAGATTTGGAGCAGCATCACGCTACTTCAACGGCTCGCGATGGCTTGAATCCACCGGCTTGCCTGGCAGTCCTCTGGTCGCTTCCCACGAGACAGTCTCCACCGGCGGCGATGTGGCGATACTCATGGAGATTCCCGAAGGACAGGGGCAGGTGGTCGCCAGCTGGTTCAGGACCAACGAGCGATAACCGAATGCACTGTGGAACGTGGGAAGCGGGGGTGATGTGGCCTTCGTAGGCGACCGTGTGGAACCAGTCGACGAAGTCTTCGGCACTTGGTATCGCAACGAGTAAGTTGCTCTCGTCAACTACGTTCGAGATGTACTAAATGCACCCAAGTTCATTGGGCCCGAACGGCAGGCGGACGGCTACCGTACAATTGACGATTGAGCGCGCTGTGCGGGTGCGGGGCTAGTGACTACACGGAAATCAGAAGACTACCATGGAGGGATTGTGGCGATGTCAACTTCGAGTATGCGGAAGCGCTTACGAAGTCTTCTACAAGGCGTCTTGATTGGCGCTCTCTTGGGGTGCGGCGCAGCTGGAGCGGCGGAGCACCTACATATTGCGAAGGCTTCCGAAGCCAAGCTCGAGGCTTATCGACCAAATGGGCAAAAGCTTTGGTCAGTTGATTGGCTGGGGAGCAGAGATACAACTTGGCACTCCACGCCCGATGGGGCGACAGTCATTCGAGATGGAGCGATCGAGGCAACCGTCAATCGCTATGGGGTTTTTAGGTCTGTAGGGTCTCCAGCAACTGCCTACGGGAAAGCTAGTCCGGTAGACGCGGGCGGAACGTGGGATAGCATCTCTGAGCTCTCGGGAGGCATCTCGGATTCTGCCGAGATATTTGTCGAGCCGGTGGTGGATTCCGCAGGGTCGGTTTGGGCTGTGCTATTCGCGGGGAGCGGCTACGCGATAGTGCGCGGCGACCCGGCGAGTGGAACCTGGTCTACCGAGTTTGAGTACGACGGGGGTTCAGCCCTCGTCCTCGACACGAAGATGGTCATCGATCAGCAAGACAACATCACCGTTGCCTTTAGGACTCTCGATGGCACCAACGAACTGCGCGCCCTTCGCTACTCACCGGGCGGCGCATGGGAAGAAGAGCTTGTGTACAAAGCGAGTTCACCGGACTTCTTCTTCCAAGATATCAACGCAGCAGCCGACGCGGACGGCAACGTAGTCATTGTTTCTATGTTGGAGACCTCGATAGACCGCATGTTCGCCGTTGTCTATGACGCTGAGAGCGGCGCATGGATGAATCCTGAATGGATCTCGCCAGCTGCAGGCAGGATCAAGGTTCCCACTGTCGTTTCGAACAGAGATGGCAACTCTATAGAAGCGTTCTATCTGATTGAAGGTGGGGAAAGCAGTGGTATGTATGCTCGGACTTTCCTCTCTCCTTCCGAGGGCTGGACATCGCCAACTCTCGTCGGTGGAACTCGACGCGCGGTAATCCCAGTTGGCGGTGGTGCGTCCGACTACCCTGTAGTCCTAGACGGGTTCGGTAACGCGACTGTCGTTTATTATCTGCCGATCGAACTCGGAGCTACGACTGTCTGGCTTTTTCGCGCCACTCGGCGCGTGGACGGTGCATGGCAAAGGCCAGTAACGTTGCGGGTAAGCGTCGGAGAGCTCGCCTACGGTTTCATAGCTGACTTCGGCGACTCTGACTACGATGAAGACGGCAACGTGGCAATCGTCTTCAAGCATCAAGGAAATGCGGTCGACCCCCTAGCTGTTGACCTTTGGGCATTTCAGTTCGATGCGAGCTCCGATACCTGGAGCACAACTTCCATCTACTCCAATCCGCTAGACGGAAGCCAGCGATCGCGCGTGGCGTTCACGGCGCCTAACAGAGCGCTTGCAACGTACTTAGATGCCGAACGATTCGGTGCGGCGTCGCGCTTCTATGACGATGAGCAGTGGCTCGACTCGATTGGATTGCCCGGGAATCCGCTCATGGCATCTCACGAGACGGTGGCGACCAGGGGCGATGTCGCGATGCTGTACCAGATACTCGTAGAGCAAGAGGAAGTCGAAGCTAACTGGTTCAGGCCAACAACTCCCTAACAAAGTGGAGAAACACATGGGATCAAGAGTTGTGGCATTGAGAAAAGCAACATGCCTGATGGCAGTCCTGCTTTTGTGTTCCAGCGCGATCGGGCAAGGTGCCCCACTTGCTCTGCAGCAGTCACTTGGCGGAAAAACGGTTGAAGCGGTGGGTGCGGACGGCCGACTGCACTGGAGATCTCCGCTAGCTACAGACGCAGCGCACTTCGCGTGGAGAGAACAGCCTGGGGGCCGGCTCGTTATGGAAACAGGGTCGGTTCGCTACGAGTTCAGTGCGTCGGGAACAGTCCTTTCCGTGGAACCAACCACTACTCACGTTGTGAGTCATGAGCAGTCACTTGACCACACAGGCGGCGCTTGGGAACCGGCGATAGAAGTTGCCACAGCCGGAGATGTGTTCTCACAGCCAGCTGTCGATTCCAACGGCGATATCTGGGCTGTGATAGTCGGTGGAGACACGCTACGAGTTGTCAGATCTAGCCAGGCGACCAGCGCCTGGACCGATGAGTTTGTATACTCAGTAGATGAGCCAGGTAGCTCACTCGGCGACAACGCGATAACGATTGACTCGGAAGATCAGATTACCGTCGTCGTACGCGAACTGTCCGACACACGGAGAATTCAAGCCTTCCAGAAGGCGCCTGGATCGGAATGGACAGGTCCGACCACGATTTACAGAGGTGAGACCCCTCAGGAGGTCTTTCAGGACCTTAGTGCCGCAGCGGATGCCGGTGGGAACGTGATCGTGGCATCAATGCTGGAAAGCGGCTTGGGCAACCGAGTGTTCTCCGTCGTGTATGACAACGAATCGAGTGCCTGGGGTCCTCAAGAGTTCATCTCGCCGGACACACAACCCAACGTGGCGATCCCCACCGTAGTGAGCAGCCGCTCTCGAGAGCATACCGAGGTGTACTACTGGGTTCGCGGTGGCATCCAGCCTGGTATCTATTCTCGTGCGTGGATCTCCGCCGAAGATGGATGGAGTGATGCCGTGCGAGTACGTGGAAGTGCTCGCGCCTACATACCGCAAGCCGGTGCCACAACGGCCTACCCAATTGTCATAGACGACAGCGGGGATGCCACGCTTCCGTTCTATCAACGCGTACAGATTGGTGATCTACAGCTGTTGATTCTGCGAATGAGCCGACGAGAAAACGGAGTTTGGCAGCGTCCTGCGAGGGTACTTGTCCAATCAGACTTCGAGGCGTTGATCGCCGAGCTGGCGGACGCAGACTACAGTGCGAGTGGCAACGTGACCTACGCGTTCAAGCTCCCTACTCCCGGACAACCGACAACTCTCTACACAGTCCGCTTCGACGCAGACACGCGGAGTTGGACGACTGAGCCCATCTACTCCCTCGAAGGCGACTCCGCTCAACGGGTGCGTGTTGCCTATCTTGACCAGGCGCGGGCGATCGCGACCTATCTTGATAGCAGCATCTTTGAGTACAGCTCTCGAGTCTTCGACGGGAACATCTGGCTCCCTGCTTCGGGGATACCGGGCGGCCCGTTCGGCGTTGTTCATGAGACGGTTGTGAGTGACGGCGAATGCGTGCTCGTCGGTGATGAGCTGACCAATGAAAAGGTGATCGTTGGCACTTGGTTCCGAGACGCTTCCCTCTGATTGCCGCAGCCCGGTCGGTGTCGCGTGCGGAGCGTTCATTTGGGGGCGAAGGACGACGTTACCGTTACCTGTGCTAGTTCCGACTTGATCTGACACCTGACTTGAAAAAAGTGAGGGTTATCGACTTTGATGGAAGTGCGAACTTTCAATCAAAACCATGGAGATAACCCTCGTGATTGAGTCTACACAGAGGATCATTCGAAACAAAAT
>JBCCWS010000044.1 GCA_039193195.1 Pseudomonadota bacterium | reverse complement strand
GTCCTGAGTTAGAAGTTCGTTGATGACTTCGCGGCACCTTTTCGCCCCTGAACACGTTGCTCCTCCTCCCGTGGGACCTGCCACGCTCGTCGTCGCGCCGCGCTCAGGGACAACAACTCGCGTGCGAATTCATCAACGAACTTCTAACTCAGGACACTAGAGCGCGTCTCGACGCAGGGCATGGCTCAGGCAGTGGGGGCCGCCGCGAGCGCGGCTAAGCTCATTACTGGGTAGCAAAATGCAGGTTGGGGTGGGGTTGGCGAGATCGAGGGTTCGACGCCTGGCGATCACATCATCCGCTTCGATCACCTGGTAGCCATGGCGGTCCAAGCACTCCGCCGTGCCGACGTTGCGCTCGTAGAGCACCACGACGCCGGGCGCCAAAGCTAGGGCGTTCGCGCCATCGGTCCACTGTTCGCGCTGCTGGCGGATCGGGTCTTCGCCGCCGCAAGGAATGGCCTTGAGATCGAGCCCGCGCGCGCGCAGGGCGCTCAGCAGGTCACCCCTGGACCTGGGTTGGGGGTTGGCTTCGTGCAGGTCCACCTCGTAAACGCTCGCTGTATCGCTATGCCCCGGCCAGATCACCGGCGGAAAGGCCAAGCAGTGCTCGTTGTCGATCTGGGTGACCACAGTGTCTAGGTGCATGTAGGCGCGCTTGTGCGGCAGGGCAGCCACGATCAGCCAGCGCGGCCTGTTCGCCATTCGCGATAGGCCGCTGATCACGTGGCGAACACCGGAGCGGTTCGTGCGCTCGGAGTAGCCCACCACGGCGATGTCTGGGCTCAGGATCATCAAATCGCCGCCCTCGATGCGCGGCTGATGCATGCCGATGTACAGGGGGCTGTCCGGCGTGCGTTCGAGAGGGTCGAGCAGCACGGGAGCATCGGCGAAGTGCGGATGGAACTTGAAGACGCAGCGCGCGAGGAGCACCTCTCGCGAGCGCGAGCGTGTAGCCATCGACGAGAACAGCACGCTGTCGCCGACCACGAACTGCGGATCGCGTTGGAAGCACCAGTTCGGCACCGGCACGATCTCGAACAGATCCTCGCTCGACAGATCGTCGCTGGCATCACTGCAGCGAATGCCGGTGATCAGCATCTGCGCCAGGTCGTTCGGTGTGGCGGCGTTCAGGCGTCGTGCGATCGGGGCGGACACGTCGTCGAGGATGGCGCGCAGCAGCCAATCGCGCGCAGCGTCCTCGCTCAGGGCCTGCACCAGCAGCTCCTGCATGTCGAGCACGTCAATGGAGAGGGTGCTGAGGAGTTGGCGCAAGCGCGCGTGTTCGTCGCGGGCGCGCTCGCCGAACAGGATGTCGTCGAACAGCAGCTCGTCCATCATGTCGGGGATCATCAGATCCACCTCGGCGCCCGGCGCATGCACCAACACCTGGCGCAGGCGTCCTACCTCCGATCTGACATCTAACATGGTCTTCCTCTCCCCTCGCGCAGGCGCCTATTGAGCGATCCATGGCTCGGCTTTGCAAGGGAACGGCCGTGGCGACCGCCTGCAGCGCTCAGACGGCGGGCGTGGGCTCCGGCGCAGAGACCGGGGGATCGGCGATGTAGGCGTTCACAAGCTCGCGCAGCAGATGTAGGGGTACGGCGCCGTTTTTCAACAAGACCTCATGGAAGTCGCGCAGATCGAAGCGCTCGCCGAGGGCCGCCTGAGCCTCCTCGCGCAAGCGAAGGAACTCCATCATGCCGACCATGTAAGAGGTGGCCTGACCCGGCCACACGATGTAGCGCTCGATCTCCGATACCACGTCGCTCTCGGCGATGCCCGTATTGCGCTGCATGTAGTCGATGGCCTCCTCGCGAGTCCAGCGCTTGGCATGGATGCCCGTATCGACGACCAGGCGAACGGCACGGAACAGCTCCGCCTGCAGGCGGCCGATGTTGTCGAAGGGATCGTCCTGGAAGCCGAGCTCCCAGGCGAGGCGCTCGGCGTAGAGCGCCCAACCTTCCGCATAGGCGGTGAAGTTCACCTGTTTGCGGAACTCCGGGACGCCGTCGAGCTCGGCTGCTGTAGCGATCTGGTAGTGGTGGCCTGGCACCGCCTCGTGGTAGGCGAGGGTGCGCATGCCGTACTTGGGTGTCGCCTTGATGTCGTAGAGGTTGGCGTAGAAGATCCCGGGCCGCGAACCGTCCATCGACGGCCCGTTGTAGTAGGCCCCAGGGGCACTCTTCTCCGAGAACTCCGGCACCCGCCGCACCTCGACCGGTGCCTGGGGGCTGCCGTAGAAGGCACTGTCCAGGCCATCCCCGATCTGGCGGATGATCGCGGCGTAGTCCTCTAGGATCAGTTCTCGCCCCGCATCGCTGTCCTCGTAGTAGAAGCGTGGGTCTTCGGCGAGGATGGCCATGGCGGCGGTGAAACCGTCGCTCGTGTCGATGCCTTGTTCGGCCAAGATCTGCAGTATCTCCCCCTGTACGCGTTCCACCTGAGCCAAGCCGGTGGCGTGGATTTCATTCGCCGTCAGCGTGGTGGTGGTGTTTTGGCGCAGCGTGTAGTTGTAGAAGGCTTCGCCGTCGGGGAGCTTCCAGACACCGGCATCGTCGGTGGATCTCGCCAGCAAGCCCGTGAAGTACTCGATGTAGCCCACGTAGGCCGGGTACACGTGCTGCTCGATGTTGATCTCCGCCTCGGCCAGAAAGGCCTGCGCCGCCACCTCGTCGATCGCCTCTGCTTGCTCGAGCTTCTTTGCGAAGGAGACGTAGAGGGTGTTCTCCTCAGCCGCCTGCTCGGTGAACTCACGCATGATCTCTAGGGAGCGCTCGATCACGAAGGTGGGCGGAATGATGCCCATCTCCTCGCGCACGAGCAGCCCTTCCATGGCCTGTTCCATCTTCGTCTCAATGCCCGCTAGGCGCGCGATGTAGTGCTCAGCATCGCGGGCTTTCTGTACGCGATGAAATGTGTCCAGGAAGTTGGGAATGCTGATCTGCAGGCCGGAGATCTGGTTGACGGGGTAGTCGTGGAAGCGATAGCGGCGCTGCTCCTCGGGGTCACCGAGCAGCTCCATGACCACGCGCTTCGAGATCAGCTCGTCGGGCTCGAGCTCCTCATCGGCGTAGCGCGCCATGCTGCGCATGATGCCGTCGAGGTGCTCGAACTCCTGTTCCTCGCCCGCGAGGGAGCTGTCGTCCCAGTGCGCGTTGTGGCCGTGCAGTCCGATAGACTCCAGAACGCCCATGGCGGTGAGCTGCTCGGGACTGCGGAGGATGAACTGGATGAAGGCGCGGTTGTAGAAGTTATTGACGAAAAAGGGCTTCTGGGCATTCCACTCGTGCGCCGCGAAGGCGCCGACGAGCACCAGGAGGGCGAGTAGGGGGAGGCCGAGCCACTTGAATAGTCTGCCGATCATCGAGTTCTCCGTGCTGTCGTCCGGTCCGCAGCGGCGCCGCGCTCATGCGCCAGGGTAGACGTTGCGCGGCGGCAGCGAAACGTCGCATTCAAGGGGTGAGAGATCGCACGGGCAACCAGCCTTACGCGCCTAGCTTGCGGCGGAATCGTGGTCGTTGCGGGGCCCTCAAAATAGTTGTACTCAACATCTACTAGAGGAACCAGCGGTTTGGCTGGCGCCAGAAGTTGGCTGGCATGTCCGGACAACTCGCGTACCTGCTCACACGAAGGGTCGCGTCAACTCTGCTGTTTACTGAGCGCGACGTCTTGACCTTTTGTGAAATTGCGGGCACCGTGCGCTCGCGATCTGAGCTTTTCGCCTGCCTTTTCAGCTACCCACCCCTGTTCCTTGGGGTGCGGCGTTCAAGACATCGAGAGACCATCAGGTTGTTCGTTTTGCGCACGTGTTGCGTGCGCTTTCCATCGCTTATTGGAGGCCTCATGGCTATCGGAACCGTTAAATTTTTCAATACTGACAAGGGTTTTGGCTTCATCGCACCGGAGTCCGGTGAGAAGGACGTCTTCGTTCACATCACCGCCGTCCAGGCCGCTGGCATGGACACGCTGACCGAAGGTCAGCGCGTGAGTTACGAAGTCGTCACCGAGCGCGGCCGCCCGGCGGCTGGCAACCTGCAGGCTGCCTAACCCCGCTACCGTGCGCGTGGGGCGGTCATTTTTGGCTGCCCCACGTGCTGCTGGCGGTGTTTTTTAAGCGCAGCCAGTTCTCTCCCCCTCGCCTGGCGCCCGCTCACCTTAGGGCACCCTCAGGGCTTCACCTTAGCCAGCCATCCTCCCCTGGCGCACCAAGCTGTGACGCACGTGGCGTTCCGACGATCCGATTCGGCGCCGCCTGACGGTTCTGAGAACCCGACCACCTTCGCGTCACCTATCCCCACTGCATGCTTGGCCCGATCGACTCACATAAGGAGTTGAGGCGATCGTTACGGCGTCGAGAAAGCATGGCGATGGCGAAGAAAGCACGATTTGTCCGACCAGAGGAGGAAGTTCACCAGCGCATCACGCGTAGCTACGTGTTCGCCCTCTCCCTGATCGCGCTCACCGCCACCTCGGCGTTCTTGAGTCACCGCTTGAGCGCGGCGATCGACGATCGCGGCGATCGCGTCACCACCTTGCTTGAGCATCAAGCGGCCCTCTCTCAGCGCCTTGCCCTACAGGCCAGTCGCCTCGCGAGTGCTAACGATGGGGCAGAACGGTTCACGCTGCGCGAGAAGCTTCGAGCCACCGCCGACCGCGTGGGCGATGGCCAGCAGTGGCTGCGTTCGGGGGAAGATCTGCGCCGAGCGGACATGCCTCGCTCGCGCACCCTGCGTGCTTTGCTCGCCCAACCGGACCTCGGTGTTGACGCGCTGCTCGGCACCCTACTGAACCAAGTGGACACGCTGCTGCAGCCTGAGGACAGCGCCGTCGATCTCCTCGAGACTACCGAGGCGCTGACCGTGCTGGCGGAGGGCGACCTGTTCAAACGATTGAACGCCTTGGCGGATCGTTTCCGTTCTCAGCAGCGACGCCAGGTCATGGTGGTGGAGATCATCGCCGCCCTCGTCTACGTGCTGACGCTCGCAGGTCTGGCCCTCGAGGCGCGCTACGTCTTCGCCCCGATCGCACGCGAGACCACCGACCGCACGCGCCAGTTCGCCCACGCTCGCAGCGAAGTCAGTCGCCTCATGCAAGAGCTGAGCGACGGTCGTCGAGAGCTAACGCAGGTGCGTGACGAACTGCGACGCCGAGCGCTGCACGATGAGCTGACCGGCCTGCCCAATCGTCGCTGCTTGATGGAGTATGGCAACCGCGCCATCGCCAATGCCCAGCGAGGCGATCGTGTGGTAGCACTGCTCTACCTCGAGCTCGGTGGACTCGAGGCTGTCAATGAATCTCTTGGGTATGGCGCGGGCGATGCCGTCTTACAAGAGGCTGCGGACGCGCTTCGCACGGAATGCCGAGAAGCGGACTTCCCTGCTCGCATAGGTGGAGACAAGCTGCTCCTACTGGTGCCCGATGTGCAGGGTGCGCAGGAGGTGGAGGGGCTCAGCGAACGACTGCTGGAGCGTTTCGCCTCGCCTCTGATGTTGGAGTCTCAAGTGGTGCGCATGGAGGTCAACATCGGCATCGCCGTGAGCGCCGATGCGCCTGGCGATTTCAATCAGCTCCTGGCCAAGGCTCAGGAGGCGCTGGATGAGGCGAGCGCGCACGGAACAGGACGCTGGCGGCGCTTCCAGGCCGCAGAGCGCACCGTGCCTGCGGTGCGCGACGGCCGCTTCGATCCCCTGCGCGCCGCCCTAGCACGTGACACGGTCCACACCTGGTACATCCCCGTGCTGCGGGCGGGCCGCGCCGACTCGATGGATCTGCGAATGAGTTGGCTCGACAGCCACGGCGAGATGCACGGCGCTCACGAGATGGTGAAGGTCGATGGGTACGCCACCTTGGCCGATCACCTGTTCGAGCGATCCATCGTGGCCGGCTCACGGGCGCTAGTGCGCTGGCAAGCTGCGGGGTACACGTCCTTGCGTATGTTCAGCGTGGGCGTCTCCGTGGCCCAGCTGCGGGGTGCTGATTTCGCTGATCGCGTGCTGAGCTTGCTCGCGGAGTTTGCGGTGGAGCCGGACTCGCTGCTGATCGAAGTGGACGATGGCGAACTCGCAGAACTCGAACTCGAGGATGAAGCGCGCTTGTGCGCCAATCTGGATGTCCTGCACCGAACCGGCGTGGGCCTGTGCCTGGCGAATATCACTAGCGCCTCGGCCCTGTTCGTTCGCCTCGAGCACCTGGCACCCGAACGGATCAAGTTTGCCGCGTCCTTCACTGCTCCCGACGGTCTCACGCCAGCGCGCCAACGGGGCCTGCAGGTGATCGCGCGAGCGGCCGAGGAGCGCGGTATTGAGCTGCTGGCTCAGGACGTGCGCGATCCGGAGCAGGCCGAGCAACTGCAGTCTCTCGGCTGCCAGCTGCTGCAGGGACCGCTGTACGCGGCACCGATGAAGCGCTCCCTGGTGTCGACTTGGCTGCTCGAGCGCCGCCAGGGCGACACGGGCGGTACCGCTCGCAGCGAGGCGGCCTAGAACGACTCGACCGACGAAGCAGACCCCCAACAAACGCAACAGCCCGCACGGCCTAAGGTCGTGCGGGCTGTTGCGTAGAGACGGGTGCCTTGCGAGGAGCGCTAGCCCCCCTTGCGGCGCTGGGTGGTGAGCGCGAGCAGGCCCCCAGCCAGGAGCCAGAGGGCACCCGGTATCGGCACCACCTGGAAGCTCAAGTCGTCCACGTTGAAGCCGCCCGGTGCGTCCAAGGTGGAGCCGAAGGTAGCGCTTGAGAACGGCGTATCGGAGATCAAGCCGACGAAGAAGAAGCTCGTGATCCCCACCGGATCCGCACCGCCGCCGAAGGCATCTCCCACGGGCGTGCTGATGAACAGGAAGTCCTCGACATCGTCCGACGGCAAGATGTTGAAGAACAGCCCCACGGCGTTGACAGGCGCGTCGAAGGCCACCGAAAAGCTCTCCCCTTCGAAGAAAAAGTCCGAGAACTCACCATCGCGGTCGACGGTCAAGCTCTGGTTACCGAAGGCGGCGAACTGATCGGTGATCAGGCCGCCGAAGGTCTCGTCGGGGAAGTCCGTGAAGGTGATGCCGGAGAAGCCTGAGCCTTCCGGGAACACGGTGCCCAACGCGGGCGCTTCGAAGGCTAGGACGGTTGGGTTAGTCAGCGCAGCAAAGTATTCGGACGGGGTGTTGAACGTGGTGATCGACGCGGCGCTCGCCACACCGGTTAGCCCAACAAGTCCCGTGGCAAGCGCTGCTCGACATGCATCCGTGCTCAGTCTCATCGTTCTCGCTCCTCATCCATGAGAACCACCGTAGACTCAGTCTGGCACAGCCAAGGGTGAGATCGAGCGCGACTTTACGCACGGTTATGCCGTTGGCGTCGTCCGTCGTGTCCTCGGCGGAGGGCTGAGCGATCAGAAGCTGGCGTTGTTGGGCACGCGTGGGAACGGGCTTATGTCGCGGATGTTGTCCATGCCCGTGACGTACAGCACCACGCGCTCGAAACCAAGGCCAAAGCCAGCGTGTGGCACGGTGCCGTAGCGGCGAAGGTCGCGATACCACCAGAGCGTGTCGCTAAGGCCATGGGCCTGAAGCTTCGGGTCCAGCACCTCCAGGCGCTCCTCGCGTTGGCTGCCGCCGATGATCTCGCCGACGCCGGGCACCAGCACGTCCATCGCTGCCACGGTTTTGCCGTCGTCGTTCTCGCGCATGTAGAAGGCTTTGATCTCCTTCGGGTAGTTCATGACGACGATAGGCCCTCCGACGTGTTCTTCGGTCAGGAAGCGCTCATGTTCGGACTGCAGGTCCAGGCCCCACTCCACGGGAAACTCGAAGGTCTTGCCTGAGGTCTTGAGAATGTCGATGGCATCGCTGTAGTCCATGCGCACGAAAGGCTTGTCGATCACTGCCTGCAGTCGCTCGATGGCCTGCTTGTCGATGTGTTGAGCGAAGAAGGCCAGGTCGTCCGGGCAGGCCTCGAGCACATCGCGGAAGATCGCCTTTAGGAACGCTTCGGCGAGGTCGGCGTTGTCGTTGAGATCGGCGAAGGCCACCTCCGGTTCGATCATCCAGAACTCGGCGAGGTGGCGGGTGGTGTTGGAGTTCTCGGCGCGGAAGGTGGGGCCGAAGGTGTACACCTTGCTCATGCTGCAGCAGAAGCTCTCCACCTGCAGCTGGCCGGACACGGTGAGGTAGGTCTCGGCGCCGAAGAAGTCCTGCTCGAAGTCGCTCGGCTTGTTGAACACGTCGAGCTTGCTGACGCGGAACAGGTCGCCAGCACCCTCGCAATCAGAGGCAGTGATGATCGGCGTGTTGATCCATAGGAAGCCCTGCTCGGCGTAGAAGCGGTGCACGGCCTGAGCGATGGCGTTTCGCACGCGCGCCACGGCGCCGAAGGTGTTCGTGCGCGGGCGCAGGTGCGCCACCGTGCGCAGGTACTCGAAGGTGTGGCGCTTCTTGGCGATCGGGTACGTGTCCGGGTCATCCACCCAGCCGACCACCTCCACGCTCGCGGCGTCGATTTCGCGGTCTTGGCCCTTGCCCTGGGATTCCTTCAGCTCGCCCGTGATGCGCACGGCGCAGCCGGTTTGTAGCTGGCTGATCTCGCTCTCGTAGTTCTCGAGCTCCTCGCGGGCCACGGCCTGGAGGCTGTCGAAGGAGGAGCCATCATTGACGTGGATGAAGGAGAAGCCGCCCTTGGAGGTGCGCCGCGAGCGCACCCAGCCTTCGATGGTGACGGTTTCGCCGAGGTGGACGCCGTGCTTGAGGATGTGCTTGATCGTGTGCATGCGCTACGCCTTTCGCAGATGGCGAGATGATAGGGAGCGCTATCTTAATGTGAGCTCGGCCGGCCGAAAACCATCCCTGAGGGCGTGGGAGGAGCGCTACCGCGGACGAGATTCGCGGTGAAGGAGCGCCAGTCGAATGGACCGCAAGCTCAAGCCGGCACTTCGGGGGTCGTGTCGGATGTGGGGCGTGAACTGGCCCCACCGGCAGGGAAAAAAGTGCAGTGAGCCGGTAGGCCCACTGCACTAAAAAGTGCAGTCCGTACCCTTACGCCCGGGCGGCGAGGCTGCGGCGACGCAGGCCCATCGCCACGATGCCGAGACCGATCAGTGCGAGCGGGGCAGGCTCAGGGACTGACGCCTGAGAAGCCGAAAAGCTGAAGTTCATGCCCGCGTCCTGTGCAGAGAAGCGGAACACACCCGGCGTGGGGTCAAAGCCGGGAGCGGTGAACGTGCCGCGACCTTCGAGGCTGATGAAGAACGTGTCCTGGAACACCACGCTGATCGTCTCGAGGTCGAACACTAGGCCGCCAGCGAAGAGCTCGAAGCCAGCGATCGGCGGGAACGGAAAGTCCAGGCTGCCGGTATCGATGAACGAGAAGTCCTGTACCGTGCCGAGGTTTCCGTTGAACAGGTTGAAATCGCCGCTCGTGCCGGTGACGGCGAAGTCGCCAGCCACGCCAGGAGACGGACCGCCGCTCGTGGTGAAATCAATGGCCGTAGCGCCGTCGAAGTTGGGGAGCACGTTGCCCATGCTGTCGACGGGAAGCACCGGAGAACCCCCAGGGGGCACGCCAACGGCTGCCAGGGAGAATCCACCCTGTAGCAGAGCGGCGTTTGCCGCGGAGGAGAGGGCGAGGGCCGCGAGGCCAGCCCAAAGTAATGCAGTCTTTTTCACAGGATAGCTCCGTTTTGATTGTGAGAATGCCATGCTGACGTGGAGACTGGCTGCAATTCGTGTGCCATCATTATTTTTTCTATATTTATCAGCGGCTTGATGAAACTCTGATCGACCTCAGGGTGGCTGCGTGTAAAGTCCTCCGACGATTCCCTACCGCCCGTCCGGTGCTCGCGCCCGTAGTGCCTTCTCAACAGGGGTCGCTAAGTTGACACGTGTTGACGCAAGGGGATTTCTGATCATGCTAGCGTCCGCGTCCCTAGTTGAGCCCTCGGAGTGTTGGAGACCAGATGCCCCCGTACGCCCGCCATGCCTGTGCCCTGCGATCGCTGCTCCTGCTGTGTCCGCTGCTTTCAACTGCTCTGGCGCAGGCGCCTGATCCGTCCACTCCAGGGCCCTACGCCACGGCACGGGGAGAGTACCGGCTCGATGCCGAGATCGACCCGCTAGTCCTCGAAGGTCAGTTTACTGAAGTCTGGGCCGAGACCTATTACCCGCTGGGGTCCACGGGGCCGATTCCGGTGGTGGCGTTCATGCCCGGCAACCGCCCCACGTGTGGTTCTGGCAGCGAGCCTCGCTTCGACACCAACTGCGACTACACCGAGACGGGCATCTGCCCAGACGGATTTGTGGTCACGCCGAGTCATCAGGGGTTCGACTACGCCGCCGAGCCGCTGGCGGCTTGGGGCTATGTCGCCGTGTCGATCAATACGAATCGGGGGATCTCCTGCGGATCAGCGGGTGCCGACGATTTGGGTCTCAACAAGGCTCGTGGGCGAATGTTCCTGCGCCACCTGCAGCGGCTCAGTGAGTGGAATGCAGGACTGATTGAACTACCAGGAGGCTTTCCGGAGGAGCTCCGCGGCCGCCTGGACTTTCAGCAAGTCGGCCTCGTTGGCCATTCCCGCGGCGGGGAGGGTGCGCGGGCAGCCTATAATTTTTATTCGGATTCAAGCACGGGGTGGCAAGAGCGCATTCCTGCGTCCGTGAGCGTAAAGGCGATCTTTGAGATCGGCGCAGTGGATGGTCAAACCGATACCACCTTTGACGCCGCCGGGACGGCTTGGGCTCAGCTGCTGCCGATGTGCGATGGAGACGTCTTCACCCTCGAAGGCGTGAGGCCCCTGGATCGAATGGTAGGAGCGGGCGCCGAGCGGCCGCCTCGGATGAAGGCATCGTTCGCCGTTTGGGGGGCCAATCACAACTTCTTCAATTCCGCCTGGGAGACCAGCGAGATCAGCGGCTGCGTTGACCAAACGCCGTTGTTTCCGGACATCATGGGGTCAGCCGAACAGCAGCAGATCGGTCGGGCGACGATCCTCGCTCTCATGCGCGGGACGCTAGGCCCCGACGCGCGGGCGGACTTCCTGAGGAACTTCAATCCTGCATACGCGCCTCCCGCGGTAATCGGTGAAGTGACGCGTGTCGATCGCGGCTTTGTGGATGCCCCCAACCGACGGTTGGAGGTCGTGTTCGAGGACTTCTCTCAGCCCACTGGCACCAATCGCTACGGTTTCGCCAATGACGCCAAAGGGATCACTTTGGAGCATCGAGAGGTTCCCGGGCACGACTTGGATCAGCGCGCGGCCCGAATAAGCTGGAACGGGGCCTCACCGGAGGCTTACCTTCAAGTGAACTGGACCTCTCCTGGGGCCGGGCGCGATGTTTCGCGTAGGCGCACGATCAGCTTTAGGGTGGCCCGTCAGTTCCAGCAACTCGATTACTTGAGTTCTACGGATTTCACTGTGGCGCTCGTAAACGCCGACGGATCGCTGAGCAGCTCCCGGCGGCTCAGCGACTACCTGGACCTCACGGGGCCGGTAGGCACGCTTTTCCGCCGCCATGAGATTATGCAGTCGGTTCGCCTTCCCATGAGCGACTTCACCGGGGCAGATCTCTCCAACCTGCGCGGCGTGAGATTTACCTTCGACGTGGCAAATCCAGGGTTGTCTGACGACGACGGCGGGGCGATTCACCTATCCAACGTTCAGTTCGCCGCCCGTATGGACCGCGCCACCCAGCCCGCTAAGGTGCAGTTCCCTGAACCGACCCAACGCGCGGCGCTATCGAGCACGCCGCCCCAAGCTCGCTTTAGCGGTCGACTAGGGTCGGTTCGCGAAGTGCAGCGAAGCGTGCAACTTGGTCGTGAAGCCGTGGAAATCGACATCGTCTCGGAGGGCGTATTCCCAGTCACAGACGCGCTCCCAACGCTCTCCATCGCAGGCCTTACCTCACGGGTGTCGCGTTACTCGAGCGACACCAAACGCCTGACCTTCGTGTTGTCTCGTGATGAGTTTCGATCGCTGGATGCTACGGCCGATGTGGTGTTACAGATCGGCGCGATGGGGCGACAGAACTTGGGTCCCTTGGCCCAGGCGAGTCAGCACACCAAACGCTAGGTCGCCCTCGCACGCTCACCGTCAGTGGATCGACCGGTGGCGGCGGGTAAGCACGCTGCAGCCTTGTTGTGGCCGGCGGAGTACTCACTCTGTTGCCCAGAACGTGTCGTTTGATGGTTGCCCCTGTAAGCTTAGGTCCTTTTGCGTGTGTCGCTTGGGGAGGGGCTATGGCTGCGGGTGATCGAATCCGGCGTCTTATGTTGTCAGCGATCGCAGTCTCACTGTTTGGGGTCTTGTGCGCTGGCTGCGGATCGCCTGGGATGGACGATTTGCTGGCGCAAGCCGAAGCTGCGGTCGAGCAGGGGGACTATCGTGAGGCGCTCATCCATCTGCGCGTGGCAGTGGCCGACAACCCAGAGAACGGCGAGGCTCGCTACCGACTTGCGCTGGCCTCGCTGAAGCTTGGTGATGCGGCCACGGCGGAGAAGGAACTGCGCCGCGCCCGCGAGCTTGGCTTCGATCCGTCGGTCGTCGTACACCCGAGTGCGCAGGCGCTCATCGACCTCGGCCGTTCGGGCGAGGCCCTCGCGGAACTGCGCGGCGCGGAAGAGGTCGCCGAGACCTACTCACTGCAAGGTCTTGCCTACGAGCAGCTCGGCCGAAACGAGAACTCGCTTCGGGCGTTCGCGCAGGCGCTCGCTCTAGACGATTCCAACGAAGTCGCGCTCCTCGGGATGGCACGACTCTCAAACGCAACCGGCGATCGTGATGCTGCCGAGCGATATCTTGAGAGGGCCCGCAGTGCATACCCCGAGTCGCTGGACGTTGCGCTCGAATACGGGCGCTTCCTGTTTCTGACTCAACGCTCGGCGCAAGCCACCAAAGTGTTTGAAGCGGCGCTGGCGCAGCCAACGATAGGCCAGTTCACTAGCGTCAGAGTCGACTTTTTGCTGTGGCTCGCCGAGGCTCAACTGGCCCAGTCTCTGTTCGACGAGGCAAGGGAAACAGCGGCCGCTTTGGAGCAGTTGAGTCCCGACGGTGTCAGGGTGCTCTACATCGACGCGCGCATCGCGTTCGGCGAGGGCGAGCTAGACCTCGCAAAGGAGCGCATCGCACGCGTGATCGTGGAGGCGCCTGAGTTCGACCAGGCGCAGACGCTCCAGGCCAAGATCTATCTTGCGCAAGCCAACTTCGCGCAGGCTCGCCAAGTGCTGTCACGCCTCTCGCGTCGTGCGCCGAATGACACGGAAGTGCGCGAGCTCCTGGCAGCAGCCAACAAGGGCGTGGCCGAGCAGGACGATGGCACGCGACGGGCAGGTCGCCCGCTCAGTCAGACGGATCTCTTGGTCTTGACGGGAGGCTCCAAGATCGCTGAAGGGGATCTGCAGGGAGCGGTGATGTTCTGGGAGCAAGCGCTCGAGCGAAAGCCTGGAAACCAGGACCTGGCCCTGGAGCTACTTGGTGCCTACCTGGCGGCCGGGCGGTTGGAGGAAGTCAAGACACTCATCGCCGACACTTCGTGGGTGACGGACTTCGCGCGCAAGCGGGTGGCGCTGATCTCTATCGTGGTGAGCATGCGTGAAGGCGATCAACAGGCGGCTCGCGAACAAGCGGCCGCTGCGGTGGAGCGTTTTTCAGATGATGCACCTCTCGCGACTATTCGGGGAATGGTCGAAGTTCAGGAGAACCCCTCGCTCGCGAAGGAGTATTTCGAGCGGGCCTTGGCGCTCGACGGCACCAACTCTACGGCGGTCATCAATCTTGCATCGCTGGCGGACGCGACTGGGCAGACACCTAACGGTATCGATATCTTGCAGGCGTTCATTGCGGCGAACCCGACCGATGCGGCGGCACTCGAGGCGCTGGCTTCGAAGTTGGGGAAGGCCGGGGACGGGGAAGAAGTTCTGAGGTTGCTGCGCGAAGCGCGTAAGGTCGATCCGGACGCCATTCGACCGCGGTTGATGCTGGCGGAAGTTCTGGTTCAGATCGGCGATAGCGTCGAGCTTGAAGCCGTGGCGCGCGAGCTGACGACGCTGCAGCCACGTCTTGTAGCCGGCCACAATCTGTTGGGGGTCGCCCTGCTGGCGCAGGGCAAGCTGTCGGAGGGCGTCGAGACCTTCCGGAACGCGCTTCGTATCAGCCCCGACAATGTCGCCGTCCTGCGCAACCTGGTCCGCGCAGAGATGGCTGGATCGAATTTCGCGCAAGCGCAACTTGCCAACAGCCGATTGCTGGCACTGCAGCCGCAGGATGTCGAAGGGCGGCGGGTAGCAGCGCAGGTCGCACTGTCGCTCGAGGACTTTGACAATGCTGGGGCGCTGATCGACGAGTATGAGGCTGTCGCCTCGGGTGAGAACGCTGCCTTGGGCCTGGTGTTGCGGGGCGATCTCGCAGGGGGGGTTGGCGATCTCGAACAGGCGCGTCAGCTCTACGAGCAGGCCTTCGAGCAGCAACCAGCACCGACCCTGCTCGAGCGCGTGTTCAATGTGCGAAAGCGCTTGGGAGTCGCCGGCCCCGAGGCGATCCTCATCGATTGGTTGGAGCAGTACCCTGAGCAACAAGGGGTTCGCCTACTGTTGGCGCAGCACCTAGGTGGCGTAGGGGACAACGCACGAGCGGCAGCCGAGTACGAGCGCATCCTGGCCGCGAATCCATCCAGCCTGGTCGCGTGGAACAACCTCGCTTTGGCCTATCAGGAGCTAGGCGACGAGCGTGCCCTCGAGGCAGCTCAGAAAGCCATAAGCCTGGCACCCAACTTCCCGCTTGTTCAAGACACCTACGGCTGGGTCTTGATCCGGGCCGGGCAGCTCGAGGACGGTATTTCCATGCTCGACGGAGCGCGCGAGCTGGCACCGGATAATGGAGACATCGCCTACCATCTGGCGGTTGGCTTAGTTCAGGCGGAGCGGCCGGAGAAAGCGCGCGAAGTGCTGGAGGGCGTCCTGTCGACCGTAGGGTCCTTCGAGACTAGAGCTGAGGCAGAGCGTCTTCTCGAGCAGTTGTGATGGTGGAGACCTAACGCGACCGGCAAAGTGACCTATATGTGCTGCGCGCAGCCCCGGCGGCTAGCCAACAACCGGGGCTGGTGGTTGTCTGTGAGGCCTGCGTGCACGAGTGCCGACTCATTGGGCAGCGCTCGGCGAGAAGTAGATTGGTGAGCTCCAGGCGCGCTCCTCGATGTCCGTGTAGATCGCTGAATCGCAGCAGCTGGGGTAAATCGGTGGCGGCTCCGGCCCATCGCAGCTCCAGGCCTGCGGCTGGGCGTCGCAGATCTGCTTGCTGTAGCGGGGCGTCGGCAGCTCGAACACGCGCGCGTAGTAGTAGGCGGGCTGCTCGGGATCGAGGTCCTCGTCCATCCACGCCCGGCACAGGCGTCGCCGCCCCTCCTCGGGCGCGTCGGGCAGGGCGATCACTTCCTCGTGGACCGCTCCTGTGTCATCCACCCAACCCTTCACGATGTTCGCTCGCGCGAGGTCCGTGCTGTTGGCGTCGGCCACGGCCACCAGCAGCAGCTGCGGCCGCTGGTTCGGGTTGACCTGGGCGGGCAGGACGCTACCCATCTGAGTGACGCTGGCCAGTCCGTCGAGAAGCAGCTGGCCACACAGGTCGATCGGTTCGCTGGGCAGCGGGTTGGTGCGCCAGCTCGCCGCTAGGCGCAGGCGAATGCGCGGGCCACTGGTGGCGAAGGTCTCGCGCCGGCGGAAGGCCTCAAATATCCCATCCCGCGTGTTCTCCTCGGCCCAGACGCCCGCAAGGCCACCCGGATTGAAGGTGGCGTTGACGCCGGTCATGCGCTTGGCCAGGCCCGCGTCGGCGGCGCCGATGTGACCGGAGAAGTTGTTCTCTTCCACGGCGCCCGGGGTGGCGTTGTGCGTGTCGGTGCCGCCGATGAAGCCCACGCGGAAGGGGTTGTCGCCGGACTGCTGCTCTTCGATCAGGCCGACCCCCAGGCCGCGGCGCATAAAGCCAGGGGCCACGCTGTCTGGCGTCTCCTGCAGCTGCGTGTCGAGGATATAGGGCTCGAAGCCGCAGTCTGGGTCATCCGGGTCGAGGTAGGGTGCGCACTCGCTGCTGGACTTGTGCTGGAAGATCTCCACCAGGGGCTCCATCGCGCGGCGATCCGCCGCGGTCTCCTCCGCGTTGAGCTGGAACATCGTGCCCTGGCTGTTGTTGCTGCTGTGCGGGATGGCCATTACGTCGCAGCCTGGCAGGCCGGGGTAGGCCTCGTCGCCGTCGATGCCCAGGCATTCGCGGCGCAAGGTATCGCGCATCTGCGAGGGCCGGGCGATGTCGCTGGTGAGAATGGGTTCGATCAGCGGCGTGAATTCGCCGTCCACGAGGCTCTCCACGTCGCGGAAGATCACGTTGCGGTGATTGCGCGCCCGTGTGCCGGCCTCGGCCGTCGTGCCCGTCCATTCGTAGCCGGCGAAGGTGGTGAACTCGCAGGGGGCGTTGGCCTGCTCTGCCGCCTGCAGCGTACGTGCCCACACGGAGCGCAGTTGGCTGTGCGCGGCCGCACAGATCTGCTCGTTCTGGGGCGCCCCCACGCAAAGTTGGGTGAGGACGGCTGTACCGGCGCTGTCAGTCGTCAGGCGGTACTCCTCGCACACCTGCAGGAGCGTGGCAGCCTGGCTGTTGAAGCCATCATCGATGAGCTGCTGTGCCAGATCGTCCGAAGCGAAGGTCTCGGGATCGATGCCCGGAGAGGTGCACAGGCTTACCTCGCCCAGGAAGTCCGAGTGGTCAGTGACCGCCGCGAAGTCTAAGGGCGCCCCTAGCTTCCAGCGCCGATTCGGCAATCCCGGAAGTACCGGGGCGAGATCCACGGCGAAGCCCTTGGCCGCATCGTAGGCCTCCTCCGGCCCGAGCGGCGTGTCGAAAATGTAGGCGTCGAAGGACAGATGCGTGTGCACGTGAATGTCGCCGAAGTAGGCGCTGCGCCCCGGCGGGTCGCCCGTGCACTGGGCGCTTGCCCCGCTTGCCGCGAGCATCGCCGCGAGGCAAACGCCTGCTGCGGCCCTTGCACGACCATCCTGGTGGCGAATGAGCGTATGTCGCATGCTTTGTGACCTCGTGTCCCTAACCAATCTTGTAGCACTGCGGTGCACCGAGCACGTGCGCTTGTGACATAAGGTGGCGCATTGCATGCATTGTGCTTGAGGGAGGAGGACGGACAGGTGGAACAGATGCGACAGTGCTGGGGCCTGCTAGGGTCCTAGCGAGGACGAGAGGTGTGGGTGGCCTCGAGCAAAAGCGGGCGAACCGGCACCTGGAAGCTCGTCACGGCGCGCCGCTGTGATGGTGGCGCTATCGATCAGTAGATAGGCTGAGCAAGTCGGCAATGGCGACGCCGTTCCCGGACCATCGCCCCGACTGTGATAGTTCCCGAGCGACTACTCCCTGTCGCCCGCGCTGGCGGGATCGGCAGGCTCCCATAGCTGAATGGCGTTGCCCTCTGGGTCGCGCAACATGGCGAATCGTCCATTTGGATAGACCGCCGAGTCCACGACGATCTCAACGTCTTTTGCGATCAAGTAGGCGACGAGGGCATCCAGGTCACGGGTGCGAAAGTTGAGTACGAAGGCGCCGTCTTTCCCCGCATGCAAAAAGTCCGGCACATCGGGGAACGGCGCAAAGACCGTAGGCCCGGCTTCCTGCTGCCAGGGGGATTCCTCGTAGGAGCGCGGTGTGCGCTCGATGCCCAGATGTTCCTGGTACCACGCGGCGAGCGCCGCCGGATCTTTCGCGCGGAAGAAAAACCCACCTAAGCCCGTGACCGCCGCGTTCGGCGGTGGTTGCGCGACGGCGCTACCGAGCGCCAGCGCGAGGATGAGTGCCTTGGCCGTTAGCATGCGATTCACGAGCGAGTCTCCAGCAACGAGCTCAATAGGACGTTCCACGGATTATGACGCAGGCATCGGCAATCGACCAAGGGTCGCCTGTGGGCCAACGGCGCTTCATCTGTGTATAGGGGCGCTGAGGGCGGCATCGGGCTTTGTACCATCAATTCTAGAGGGCGATGTTCTCAGCCTCTCGACATAAGAGCTTGAGCCACTTCTCACACAGCGGGCGCGAGTTTACCTATCGCACTGATTTGCAGCTGAAATGCGACGCGCCGCCGCGATCTCTTGGCGGCTTGCTCATAAAGTTCGCGATCATCTGGCGGTCCTCACGGTAGACCGAGTCGTACCTGCGAGAAGGTGTCTGGCCCCCGTGAGACGACGCGCGAGCATCCGTCGAGCGGGTGCTTGTGTTGGTGCTAACTAATCGTTCAGGAGCAGCAAGATGGGCGCGCAAGTCACCAGGGCAGGGATCACAGGCAAGACGCTGGCCGTCACCGCTGGGCTTGGCCTCGGCGCGATGGGTGCTTTGGCCGACGACGCCGAGCTGTACCAAACCGCAGGCTTTGAATTCGGACCGGACTACTACGCCAACGTGCTGTTCATCATCGACACCTCGGGGTCGATGAACAGCTGGGTGGACGGCGACGGCACGACCCGTCTGGACGTCGTCCAGGATGTTGCCGAGGAGTTTTTCAATAACCTCCAGTACGTCAACGTCGGCATGATGCGCTTCGACTCGGGCTACACCGATCCGGACACGTTCTGGTACATCCAGGGGGGCGGCATGGTGACCAATGCCGTCAAGGACATCAGCGAATCGCGCGATGAGCTGATCACCACGCTGAACAACTTCATCGCCGACGGCACCACGCCCCTCTCGGAAACGCTCTTCGAAGCGGCCCATTACATGCAAGGTTGGGACGTCTACTTCGGTAACACCACCTACGCCGGTCTCAGCTGGTTCTTCCCGGATCCGCTCTTCCTGTTCCCTTCCGTGCCCGAATCGCGGGGCGGCGACACCTACATCAGTCCGATCAAGGAGTGCCAAGAGAATCACATCGTGATTCTGACGGATGGCCTTCCCGTGGCCGACTTCGACATCGACGACGTGGTGACGGACTGGCCAGGATTTCCCGCCGAGTGCACCGACAACCCCGACGTAAGCAACGGCGATTGCCTCGATGACATCGCGGCCTACCTCTACGAGAACGACCTCTACGGCAACGAGGCTGATGGCTTCCAGAACGTTGTCGTGCACACGATCGGCTTCTTCCAGGACAACAGCCTGCTGGAGGAGACCGCCGAGCGTGGCGGCGGCGGCTACTACCTCGCCGACGATGCGGAGTCTCTGCTCAACGTGCTCGAGTCGATCTTCATCGATGTGAACGAGACGGGCACCACCTTTACCTCTCCGGGCGTGTCCGTGAACGCCTTCGACCGTACCACCCATCTCGATCAGCTGTACTACAGCGTGTTCCAGGCCACGGGGCGTACCCGATGGGTTGGCAACCTCAAGCGCTACCGCCTTGGCGAAGATGCTGGCGGTGGCCTGGTGGTGGTCGATGCCGATGGCCAGGCGGCCGTCAACCAGGAGAACGGTTTCTTCCGCGACGACTCGCGCAGCTGGTGGGGGGATGAGATCGACGGCTACTCCGTGGCTGTGGGCGGCGCTGCCAGCCACCTCGTCGCCGACCGCAACGCCTTCACCGAGTTGGGCGGCGCGATCACGCCCATGAACGTCGATAACTCGGAGCTGCTCGATTACCTGGATCAGCTTTATCCAGACGATGACCTAGAGGCGGCCATCACCTCAGGCATGGAGCGCGTCATCGAGCGCGGTGGCCAGGGCTTGGAGCTCGAGGACAAGGCAAAGCAGATCGAGATCCTCGTCGACTGGGCCGTGGGCAATGACCTGCAAGACGAAGACAACGATCTGGAGCTCTACGACGCGCGGCGGGAGATGGGTGATCCAATGCACTCCCGTCCGCTGGTAGTCACCTACGCGGATGGCGATGTCGAGCCAGAGGCGGTCGTGTTCGTCGGCACCAACGAGGGCTTCCTCCACGCCCTCAAAGGCGATACGGGCGAGGAGATCTCCTCCTTCATGCCCTTCGAGCTCCTCGACAAGTTACCGGATTGGTTCGCCAACGTGGAGACCGCCGACCGCACCTACGGCGTGGACGGCCCGATCAACGCCTGGGTCCGCGATGGCGGCGACGGCGAGATCAACGTTGGCGATCAGGTGATCCTGTACTTCGGCCTGCGACGCGGCGGCAACTACTACTACGCTCTCGACTACACCGATCCGGAGTATCCGAAGCTGCTGTGGAAGCTCTCCGATGCGAATGCGGGCATGGGCGAGCTTGGGCAGAGCTGGTCGCCCTTCGTGCGCACCAAGGTGGAGACGGGCACGTTCGGCAATACGTTGGTGCAGGACGTGCTGGTCTTTGGCGGCGGCTACGATGCGCGCCACGATGACTACTCGGCGTGGTCCGCGGATAGCGAAGGCAACGCGATCTACATGATCAATGCCTACACGGGCGAGCTGGTCTGGTCGGGCAGTGCGGCGAACACGCAGGACACGGCTAAAGAGACCTACTTCGCGGACATGACCAATGCCATCACCGGCGAGATCCGCACCCTCGACCTCGACAACGATGGCCTCGTCGACCGCATGTACGCCGCTGATCTGGGCGGTCGCGTGTGGCGCCTGGACGTGCACAATCCGAGCGAGGAAGGTGATGCGTTCAAGGTGACCGGCGGCGTGATGGCGTCGCTCGGTGGCGCCGAGTCGGCCCAGTCCTTCGACAACCGTCGTTTCTACTACGCGCCGGATCTCGCTCTGGGCACGGCTAACGGCAGCAACTTCTTCAACGTGACGATCGCCTCCGGCTACCGGGCGCATCCGAAGGACGGCGCCATCAAGGACTACTTCTACGTCCTGCGCGACTACTATCCATTCGTCGAGCTCGGCAACTCGGACGACCCGGCGGCGGAGTACGTGGCGCGCTACGGCTTCACGCATGACACCCTGTCCGACATCTCTGTGCTGCAGAACGATCCGGACCTGCTCGTGTCCGGGTTCAAGCTCCCGCTGGTGACGTCGGCCGGTGAGAAGGTGCTGGCGGAAACGCGCATCTTCCAGAACAACGCCCTGTTCACCAGCTACCTGCCGCAAAACGAGCTGACCCGCGGCTGCTTCGCCGCCCTGGGCACGGGGCAGCTGTACAGCATCAACCTCGCCACCGGTGGCGTGAACGTCGATGCCCTGGATCGTCCGGGTATCCCGCCAGAGGTCGTGTACGTCTTCACGGAAGACGACGCCACCGGCATCGAGCCCACCACCTGCTTCGGCAAGCAGTGCGTCAACCCCGGCGACGAGGAAGGCGGGGATGGCGGTCTCGGCGACGGCGAGGAGGGCGATGAGGACGAGGATGAAGGTCCCGACGAACCTGGTCGTGACATCGGCTGTGTGGTCGGCCCCGAGAGCTGTGAGGGCGGTGATCGCGAAGCCCCCGTGCGCACCTGGTGGGTGCAGATGGACACGGATGAAGACTCGTGAGTCCAGCGAACATTCACCCTTCGATGCTGAGGAGAGTTCCGACGATGCAAAGCCAACGTTACCCGCGCCTGACCCTGTTGGCCGCGGCAATCGCGATGCCCGCCCTGTCCACCAGCGCCTTGGCCGCTGACGTGACGACTTACCTGCGCGCCATCGATCGCAACGGCGATGAGCTGGTCACGATCGAAGAGCTCGCCGCGGCTCCCGCCCTCGTACGCCATTTCAGCTCGGCGGATGAGAACGGCGACGGTGCCCTGAATGCCGAAGAGTTCGAGCAGCTGCTGCGCCGACCGACTCAGGAAGCGCCTGCGCCGCAGTAGGCCGCCGCGGCCAGAGGGGCGCGGACGATGAAAAGCTGGTAGATGTAGGCACGTGAAGCGTGCGGGAACCCGCCCGCGTGACCGGCCAGGGAGGGAGCCGCCGTCGTCCGTTGCCATCGCCCACCCGAGGCGCACCGATGACTCGTCTGCGTCGCGCCCTCGTCATGCTGATCCTCGGCGCGTCCGGCGGCGCCATCTTTCTCCTACCGTTTCTGCGCGAGGTGTTCTACCAACCCCTCGCCGACGCCCTGGCCTTGGACAACACCGAGTCCGGCATGCTGATGAGCGTGTTCGGCGTAACCTCCATGCTCGCTTACCTCCCGGGCGGATGGATAGCCGATCGCTGGTCTCCGCGATGGCTGATGAGTGCCGGGTTGGTGATGACCGGTGGCCTGGGGCTCTGGCTCGCTACCTACCCGTCCTACGCCGTTTGCTTGTTCATCCACGGCGCGTGGGGCCTCAGCATCGTGTTGCTGTTCTGGGCGTCGATGCTGCGCATGACACGCGGCTGGGCCGGTGAAGACGAGCAGGGGCGTGCCTTTGGCTGGCTCGAGAGCACGCGCGGCGTCAGCGAGATTGCGCTCAACTCCTCGGCGCTCGCCCTGTTCGTGCTGTTGGGCAGTTCGGCCGGGTCCCTGGCCGGCGCCATCACCCTGCTCTCCACCGTGGTGGTGTTGCTCGGCATCGCCTGTGCCCTGTGCTTGGACGATCGTGCGGCGGGGCAGGCCGGGGTGGACGCCATCGGCCTTCAGCAGATCCTCCTCGTGTGGCGCATGCCTGCCGTGTGGCTCATCGCCATCGTGGTGCTCACGGCCTATTCAGCCTATTGGGCATCGTTCTACTTCACGCCCTATGCGGGCGATGTGTTCTTGCTGTCAGCGGGGGCAGCAGGCGCTATTAGCGTTGGGCGCCAGTGGCTGAAGCCGCTGTCGGCGGCCTTGGCGGGGATGGCGGCAGACCGTTTCGGCGTGGCACGCACGACCACCACCCTGTTCGTCGTGCTCACGCTGAGCTTCGGCGTGTTCGTCGTGATTCCGACCGGCAGCGGCATGCTGATCTTCGTGCTCGCAAACATCGCCGTCGCGGCTATCGCGATCTTCGCCCTGCGCGGCATCTACTTTGCATTGATGGAGGTGGGCGGCGTGCCCCAGGCGCTCACGGGCACCGCCGTGGGCGTGATCTCCGTGGTGGGCTACACGCCCGACATCACCATGCCGCTAATCGGCGGGTGGCTGCTCGATCGCTATCCTGGGGGGTTGGGCTATCGGTACTATTACGCGCTTACCGCGGTGCTAACTGCGGTCGGGGCGCTGGCGGCGTGGCGCCTGACAGCACGGGTGCGCAGCCGCCCCTGAGCGTTATCCAGCGGATGAAAACACGCGGTAGTCTTCGCCGCCGAACATCACCTCGAGATCGATGCGGATCACGATTTCGCCCGTGGGCAAGCGGCCGAGGTTGGTCACGCACGTGGCGTCCCAGCGCTCACCGACGGTCGGGAGGTGCTGGTCGTCAGTCTCTTCGAGCGCAGTGACGCCCACCACGCCGTCTGTGAGCACGGCAAGCAGCTGCGTGTCATCGGTGCTGCCGTCACCAGCGTCGCTCAGGCCGTCGCACTCGAGCACGACGATGCGGCTGCCTTCGTGGGCCTGCATCGGTCCATGGCCGAGTTTCTGAGCGAAGTCGATCACGGCGATGGAGCGCGAACGCACATCGATCATGCCAAGCACTTCGGGGGGCGCCTGAGGAAGGCTTAAGAGCGGCGTGCGATCGAAGATCTCCCGCACCTGAAGTACGGGGATCGCCAGCAACATGTCGGCGACGCGGAACACGAGCTGCTCGTGAACCTCATCGTCGACGGTTTCCTCAGTGGTCTCGACAGCATCGAACATGGGCGAGGGCCTCCTGCGCACGGCCGGACAGCGATCGTTAGACGTACCCGTGCACGATGCCAAGGCCTGGCGGTGAAGGGACCGGCCTGACTCACAGTTTTGACCCGCCCCGGGGGGACTGATCGACATTATCCTATCGCCCCCACCGCCAGATTCGGGTGAGGAGGCGGGCTACTTCGCCTTCCAGTTCCCATTCGTCGCGCGGTAGTACCAGCCCCCGCTCGCCCGCGCCACCCAGCGTTCGGCGAAGGTGCTGCGAATGCCGTCCTCCCACTCCGGATGGCCGTTGGCCTTGGCGATGGCTGCGTACAGGCGGTTGCGATCGCCGTTCTCCGCCGTCACCAATTGGGAGAGTTTGCTGCGTTTGCTCAGGGGCACCGCGTTGCGATCGCGGATGTCGATCAGGGCATCGCTGGTAAGGCCGATGGCGCCCGCATCGAAGAGCGGCTTTAGGTCGCGGAAGCGTTTGTTCATGGCGTCGGTCAGGGCGCGCACCTCCGGCGTGTTGATGTCGAGATCCGCCTGGGAGACTTGGGCGTTGGCGGCGGGTACGAGCAGCTCGAGGAGACTGACCGCCGCGCGCTGTACCACCAAGGTGCCGTGCTCGCGCCAGGCGGCAAGGCGCGGCTGTTCGGTCCGGTCGGGCACCCTCTGGGTCTGGTCGTTGCCGGTGTCGGCCTCGGGCCCCCACACCTCCTCGATGATGCGATCGGCCGCACGCTCGGCGGCGGCCTCGGGGAAGTACACGTTGATGGTGACGCAGGCGACGACAAAGGCGCTGAGCAGGGCGCCTAGGGTCAGCGTGGCAGCGCGGGAACGAGAGAGCATGGCAATCCTCCTGGCAGGCTCGCGAGGCGAGCGGGCTATGCGGGCATTCTACGCCTTAGCGATCGAAGCTGATCTCGCCATCCGGCTCCGTGATGCTGCGCAGCTGGGCGAGGAAGCGGGGCCAGTCGACGTGCTCCGCATGGCCCACCACCTTTAGCCGCGGCAGTCCGCGGCCGCGCAGGATGAGGTAGCCAGGCAGGCCCGTATCGTCCGTGACGGCTTCCAGGCCCGACATCAGGCAGACGCCGTCCTGTAGGCGGCAGCCCAGGCGCAGCTCGTCGTAGGCGAAGTCCTCGAAGAAGCGCAGGAAGGTGGACGATAGGGCGGCGCTGGCCCCGCCCAGGCTTGCGATGTTGTCCACGGCGCGCTGGCTGATGCGATGGCGGCTGCGATCGCCGGGGCTCGTGAAGAGCGCGCCGTCGAAGCGCAGGGGCGACCAGTTGAGCAGCACCATATCCGTGAGATAGCCGTCGACGCGCCCGTTCATGCGGCCGAAGGAAAAGGTGCTGCTCAGCTCCTCGAGGTCGAGCTGGCGCCACTCGATGTTGGCGCGGGCGATGGCGCGGTTGCCGAAGGGCTCGCGCACGCGCAGGCCGTCGATGGCGATGAGACCGCTGAACACCTCGGCCTCCAGGGTGCCGGCGATGGCGATGTCGCCGTTCTCGTAGGTCACGCTTGGGATGCGTCCGGACAGGGTGCCGGCCAGCGGGGGCCATTCGAGGGCGTGGGAGAGGGCGCGCATGCCGATGGCGGTGAGGCTGGCGTCGAGCTCGATCGTCGGCGGTGCGCTCGAGGGGGTGGGCGGTGGCGTCAGCTGCAAGCGCTCCAGGTGCAGCTGGCCGTCGAGAACGGGCACGTCGATCGGCACCGCGAGGCGCCAGCCCGGGCCGCCTTCGCGCTCGTCGAAGTCCGCGCGCTGGGGGCCGAAGGGAATGCCGTAGACGAAGCCGCCGTCGAAGGCCAGCCAGCGCGGCTGCAGGCGGCCGTCGCCTAGGCGGTCGATTTCGCCGTCCAAGCCGTAGATGGCGAGGCGCCCGTCGCGATCCTCCGCGTAGAGGTCCTCCAGGATCACGTGGGCCTCGCGCAATTGATCGTTCACGATGCGTGCGCTGCCTCGGATCGCGCCCGTGGTGTCGAGGTCATCGAGGTCCGTGCCGGCGAGGTAGGGCTGCAGCAGCACCGCGTAGGCGCCGGGTAGGCGCATCGGTGTGAAGGTGACCGGCAAGTCGAGGATGCGCCAGCGGCCGAGGGCATCGTCGTGGGCGAGGGTGACGCGGCCGGCGTTGCCGCCCTCGATGATGTCAGCCAATGAAAAAGATAGGTCAGTGAGTTCGGCGTTGTGCGGGCTGATGCGACCGGTGGCCGCAAGCGTGCCAGGGTGATCCGCGAGATTGACGTAGATCGGTTCGACGTACGCTTCGCCGCTGGGTGCGGCCAGCTGCAGGGTGAAGTCGACGGCGTCTGGCGTGGGGGTGGAGGAGCTGGTTTCGCCTTCGAAGCTAGCCGTCAGGCCGTCGCTTGCGATCGTGCCTTGGGCGTTGCCTGCGGCGAGTTGGCGCGCCGTGCCGCGAAAGCGGGCGGTAAAGGTGCTGCCGACCCCTTTGGCGTCGACGCGGATGTCCATCTCACCTGCCAAGGAAAAGGCGTCTTCGGCCGCGTTCGGCGCCACCAGTAGGGAATGTGCCTCACCCAGCGGCAGGGCCTCGGCGTCGACGCGTACGGACCACTCACTGCCCGTCAGGGTGCCCTCGATGCGCGCCGCGCCGAGCGCGCGATGCTCCGCGGTGATGCGAAAGCTGAGCGCTTTGCTGGGGATGCGGTAGGCGATGTCGCCGCGCAGGGATCGAAGGCCGGCACCGTCTTGCCCGGGATCGATCTGAGCCTCGCGGCACTGGATCTGCACCAAGCTGTAGTCCAGCCTCGCGCAACGCGCGACGAGGCGGCGCAAGGTGCCGACGGGCGGGGGCAAGGCGATGCGCTCGATCTCCACGCGCCCGGCGGCGCGCCCGGCCTGCGGTGACTCGAGCACCAGCGTCACTCCCTGCGCGAGCCAGCCCGGGCCCTGTAGATCGCCCAGTGTGACCACAAGGGCAAGCTCGTCATCCGGCGCGCTTGCGCCTTGGCCAGCACCGAGCAGCATCATCAGGCCGATCGCCAGTCTCTGCCAGTGCCTCATTCGCTGCGCCGGCGTGGCGTGCGATGCCCGGCGTGCTGTTGAACCGCCACCATGGCATCAGCCTAGCCCACTCCCTCGATGCGGGCGACTGATCCGCGGCGATCGGCCGGTTGGGGTGTCTCAGCTCTCCGCCGGCGCGTAGCGCGGCAGCAGGCGCGTCGCCTGGCGATTGATCAGCACCGAGACGGCCAAGGAGCCGAGGGAGGAGGCGACCAGGACCACGACGAAGATGCTCACGCCACCGAAGGCAGCGCCTAGACGGGGGAATAGGCCCGTCTGCGTGGCGATCTGGCTGAGGAACGCCGCCATCAGGCCGAAGTAGGACCAGCTCATGAAGTAGTAGTGCGAGGTGATGTTCCCGCGCATCACGGCGATGAACCCCGGCACGATGGCGCCCAGGGACATGAGTGCGAAGCCGTGGAAGAGGTTGGGCTTGCCGGACATCTCGTAGGTGCTGAGCGCCGAGGCGTTCACCACCAGCATGGCCAGCAGGTAGACGATGCCCATGGCGCGGTGGGTGGCTGTTCCCTTGCGGCTGAGGAAGATGGCGGGCCCCGCGATCAGGGCGATCACCGCCAGGCTCACGTGCGCGCGGCCAATCCAGTGGTCGGCCCAGAACCAGTCGATCAGGGTCATCGCAGGGTGCCTCCTCAATTGTGGCTGAGCGATGGATCCATTGGAGCGCTGGGGGCGCGGGCGCCGGTAGTGACGCTTGTCATGGCCGGGGGGTGACACATGCGTCCCCCCGCCGTCGGCGCCTAGGTGCTGCTGGTGAGGCCCGCCTCGCCGGCGCGGATGGCCCAGGAGGCGATCGTTCGAACGGGAAGGTCTGGGTTGGCCACGGTGAGGACGGGGTCGGCGCTGCGCTCGACCGCCTGGAAGTCCGTGCGCCAGCGCGTGTCGTCCACATCGCACACGCAGTAGCCGCGGTGCCTGCCTTCGAAGTAGCGGATGTGCGGGTTGCCCGCGCTCACCGTGAGGCCGAGGAGGGGCGAGAGTGCGTCCGGAAAGCGCGAGGTGATGGCGGTGCAGACGAACTCGGCGCCTAGGATCTGCGAGTTTGCGTCACTGAAATCGTGTTTGAGGTCGGCGGCCCATGCGGAGTGGATATCGCCGCTCAGCACGATGGGGTTGTTCGGTCTTGCCGCAGCGATGAAATTCAGTAGGCGCTGTCGTGCGGCAGGGTAGCCGTCCCAGGCATCTGCGTTGTACGCGCCGCCGAAGGCCTTGGTCAGCGCGACGTCCCACTGCATGAGCATGACTTGCTGGGCGATCACGTTCCACGTGCTGGTGCTGTCGCGTAGGCCCGTGTGCAGCCAGCGCTCCTGGGGTGTGCCCGTCAGCGTTGCGGCGGTGGCGTTCATGGCGTCGCTGCACAGCGGAGCGAGGGCGGGGAAGCGGTCATCGCAGGGTTGGTCGGATCGGTACTGGCGCGTGTCCACCAAGTGCAGGGTGGCGAGGTTGCCGTACTGCAGGCGGCGGAAGATCGCCATGCTGCCGTCCTGCGCCAGGCGAACTCGCGGCGAGAGCGGCATGGACTCGCGGTAGGCGCGGTACGCGTTGCGACGTCGTCGGGCGAAGCTCGGCCCATCGGCGGCGGCTTCCGGCACCAGGCCCGCGTAGTTGTTGTCCACCTCGTGATCGTCCCAGGTCACGATGAAGGGGTAAGCCGCGTGGGCGTCCTGCAGGTGGGGGTCGAGGCGATAGAGCGCGTAGCGATCGCGGTAGTCTTGCAGGCTGTGGAGTTCGCCGCCGAGGTGTCGGCGCGCGAGGGGAACGCGCGGGTTTGCCGCGCTCTCGTAGATGTAATCACCCACGTGGAGCACGAAGTCGAGGTCGTCGCGCGCCACGATGTCGCGGTAAGCGGCGAAGTAGCCATCTTGGTAGTGCTGGCACGAGGCCAGGGCGAAGCGTAGGTGCTCCACCGGGGTGCCCGGCGCGGGGAAGGTGCGGGTGCGCCCGATGCGGCTTTGCTCGCCGAGGGCGCTGAAGCGGTAGAAGTACCAGCGGTCGGCGGCGAGGCCAACGATGGGCACGTTGATCGCGTGGCCAGCGCTTGGGTGCGCGGTGGCCAGGCCAGCGACGATCACATCCACCATGTCTGGGTCGCTGGCGACCTCCCACAGCACCTCTACGGGCGCATCGCCCATGCCGCCGCCGTCGAGAGGGTTGGGCGCGAGGCGAGTCCAGAGGGTGAAGCCGTTGGCGTGAGGATCGCCCGAGGCGACGCCCAGGGTGAACAAGCCCGCTTGGCGGATCGACTGCGCCGACCAGCCGGAGCCGGGCAGGCTTGGGAGCACCAACGCGCAGGTCAGCGCCCCGCCTAGGCTGCGGACGATGGTGCGTCGAGCGGAGGAGACTGGGGTGCGGGCTTGAGAATCGGGGCGGGCGGGGCGCGGTGGGCGCCTAGCGTCCTGCGTGGGGGCCATGGGGGGTGGCGCCTATTCTCCGTCGCACGGTGAGCTCGAGTGCAGAGGTCTCAGTCTAGCGGCGCACATGAAACAGCCTGCGTGTTACTAGCGGATAACGGGTCTGTGAAGGATTCGTTAAGGCGGGCCTAGATGTGCGCGGAGTCTTCGAGTGAAACGTGTGTTACCAGCCAGCCCGCTCGCTCGCCTCACCGCGGCGGCGACAGCGTCAACCGGCGCCTGATGCCGGGAGGGCGGCGCGCGGTGGTTCTTGAGCGATCAGCAGTGATCGCTCGATATGCCTTGGCGGAATGGTCGGTTCAGGGGAAGGGTTGGTAGAGGCTGTGCTGCGGTTCAGTGAACCAGGCAGCGCCGGTGTCCGTGATGTAAAAGTGGTCTTCCAGGCGCACGCCAAAGGCGTCGGGAAACACGATCATCGGCTCGTTGGAGAAGCACATGCCGGGTGCCAGCGGCGTCCGATCGCCGCGCACGAGGTACGGCCCTTCGTGGACATCGAGGCCGATGCCGTGGCCGAGGCGGTGGGGCAGGCCGGGCAGCGTATAGTCCGGTCCCAGGCCATGCTCCGTGAGTACGTTGCGGGCGACAGCGTCCAGGGTCTCGCAGGGCACGCCCGGCCCTGCCGTGGCAAAGGCAGCCGCCTGCGCCTTCTTCTCCAAATCCCACACGCGTTCGATGCGCTCGTCCACCTTATCGAGTGCATAGGTGCGGGTGATGTCTGAGTTGTAGCCGTCAAGGGTGCAGCCTGTGTCGATCAGCACCAGCTCGCCCGGCTGCAGCGGCGGATCACCGGGGATGCCGTGGGGATGGGACGTGGCGGCGCCGAACTGGACCGCACAGAAGGAGCTGCCGCTGTCCGCGCCGCCGGCCCGGTGCAGGCGATCGATCTCCGCCCGCACCTCGCTCGGCCGGGCGCCGGGGGCAAGCTGCTCGAAGATCGTGCGGTGCACCTCGAGCGTTAGCTGCTTCGCCGCTCGCATCAGCGCCAGCTCCGCGGCTGATTTGCAGGCGCGCAGCGGCGCGATTTGCGGATATGCCGATGACCAGGCGACCCCGTTGGCGGCAGCGAAGAGCGCATCGGCGTGGCCGTACGCACAGTTTGGGTCGAGCCCGCAGGAGGTCACCCCGAGGTCGGTGAGTAGCCGGGCGACGAGGCCGTGGGGGTCTTCGTGCTCATCCCAGTACACGGCATCGTCGAAGGGCATCGGGACGGAGGCATTCAGGGAGGAGGCCTCGAAGCGGGGCGCGACGAACAGCAGGCGATCGTGGCGAATGATCGCGCAGACCAGGCGCTCCGAGGCGCCCCAGGCGAGGCCGCTGATGTAGCGCAGGTTGGTACCGGGCGTGAGCACCACGGCATCGACGGCCTGCTTGGCCATGCGCTCGCGCAGCGCGTCGAGCCGTCGCGCCCGCTCCTCGTTGTTGATCTTGGGGGTTGTGGTCGCAGTCATCAGCAGCCCGCTTGGTGATCTTCATGGTGCGATGTAAGCACTGGCTTGCGCCGCGGCTATTGGTGGTGACCCCAGCGTCCTGTCCCGTAAGTTCGTTGAAGAATTCGCGGGTACTTTTTGCCCCTAGGCACGTTGCTCCTCCTCCCGTGGGGCCTGCCACCCTCGTCCTCGCGCCGCGCCTAGGAACAAAACGCCCCGTGCGACTTCTTCAACGAAATTACGGGACACGACACTAGCGTAAGCCCTCAGCACCTCGAAGGGTACGTGATCGTCATCGCTGGCTGTAGGCTGGCGGTCTCGGCTAGCCAAGCGGGTAAGCCGATGCCTGCTCGACGCGGCAAGCGCGCGGTGTCCTCGATCCGAAGCGCGCAGACCGAGCAGGTGGTACAGGGGCATGACGGCGACCGCATCAGTCAGTAGCATAGCTAGCAGCTATAGCGTGACTTGAGCTGACGATGGGCGAACATCAACACAACGACCTCCCACGCGTATTCGTTTCTGCGACCCACGAAGACTTGGAGGACTTCCGTCAAGCCGCGGCCAACGGCGTGATCGCCGCCCACGCCCACCCCTCGATGACGCGCTACTGGGAAGCCCAGGGCAAGAAGACCTCCTACGAGATCTGCTTGGACGAGGTGCGCAAGTGCAAGGTGATGGTCGTGATCGTGGCGCACCGCTACGGCTGGGAGCCGGAGCAGCAGCCCGGCCTCGCAGATGAACGCAAGAGCATGGTGTGGCTGGAGTGCGAGGCAGCTAGGGACGCGGGCATCGAGATTCTGCCGATGGTGCTGGATGAGAAGGCGGATTGGCCAGCCGCGAAGAAGGACATTCACGAACTCAACCAGGCGATGCAGCAGGGCACGGCGTCCCAGGCGCTGTTTACGCGCGTCAACCGCGCAACGCAGCGCTTGCAGGCTTTCAAGGATTGGCTGCGCGGAGAGGGCGGTGGGATCGTCAAGTACTTCGCTCACCTAGAGGAATTGGAGGCCAAGGTGGAAGCCGCCGTGCGCGCATGGCGGGACCGCGAGGGCATCGAAGATCCGCCCCACGTGTCGCAAGGCACGGTTCCAAGGGCTTACCTCGAGTGGGTGAAGCGCGAGTACGGCACCGTGGAGCTGCTCGGCCTGGAAGCGCAGGACGCGCACGCCGGCCGTCTGCGCCAGGTGTACGTGCCCGCCGTGACCGATCGGCGCCCGGGCGAAGGCGGCGGCGAGGCAGCGGAGGCATCCAACGCCGACGCCAAACGCCGTCGTTCGCGCGCCAGCGCAGACGGCGAACAGGAAGGCCCTGTGCTACTGATGGAGTGCTTAGGCGAGGGTTCACTGTTCCTCTCGGGTGCCCCTGGTGCGGGCAAGTCCACCTTCGGGCGCTGGGTGGCGTGGACGGTGGCCAATGGCGCCGTGCCCCCGCACGGTATCGCCGCGCCAGAGGACTACGCCGAGCAGCTCCCAGTCGCGCTCGCCGGCAGGTTGCCCGTGCTGGTGGAGCTGCGCGATTTTGAGCCCGATGCCCAGGTGGGCGTACACAAGTGGCGACGGCGCCAGTTGGAGCAGGCGCTGGGGGCGGCCATGGACCGCGCTCATCCGGGCGAGCTCTGCGGGAGCAGCTTCCTGAAGGCGTTGGAGGCTGGCAAGCTCATGCTGGTGCTTGATGGCGTGGACGAAGTGCCGACGGTGCAGGACGTGGGGGCGCGCAAAGCGCATCCCCGCACCTGTCTGCTCACCGGGCTCGCCGATGCGCTGCCCGCATGGGAAGAGGCCGGCAACCGCGTGCTGGTGACGAGCCGCCCCTACGGCCTCAACGACGCGGAGCGGCTCAAGCTCGGAATCCCCTCCGTGACGCTGGTGGGCATGCCACGGCCCCTGCAGACGCTGTTCATTCAGCGCTGGTACGCGGCCACGGATGCGGGTAAGGCGCAGGAGAATACGCAAGGGCTGATCGACCACCTCGCCGGTAAGGCGCACCTTGAGGAGCTCACCGAGAGCCCGCTGCTGCTGACGGCGCTCTGCATACGGTTTGCCCAGGGTCAGCGCCTGCCTGACGATCTGTTCGAGCTCTACGACGGCCTGGTCTCGAGCGTGCTGTACGGCCGCTACCGGGAGGACGGCGCTGCACGCAATCTGGTGCGCCTGCGCTTGTCGGCGATCGCCCACGGCATGCACGTGGGCACCTCGGGCGGCCGCGCCACCCCCTCCGCGCGGGTTGGGCATGACGAGGCAGACGAGCATCTCGCCGCCTTCGCCAGGTTGAATGAGAACGTGGAAGGTGGCCTGGAGGCTGCTCTCGCACAGCCGGCGCAGCGGCGTGAGCAGCTGCTGTCGCGCTCGGGGCTGTTGCTGCCGGCGGGCGACGATCGGCTGCAGTTTTTCCACCTGAGCTTTCAGGAGTTTCTTACCGCGGACTACTTATTGCGTACGCAGCGAACGGACGATCGGCTGCTGCGCGTGATGCGCGAGCGTGGTAGCGAAAAGGCCTGGCGGCCTACGCTGATGTTCTTGTTTACTGGCGTCACGCGCCGAGACCCGCAGTGGGGGTATCAGCTGCTCGATGCGGTGGTTGTAGGGCTGCAGCGCGAAGAGGTGGCGGCCAACCCGTCGCTTGCTGCCTTCGCGGCGCAGTGTGCTGAGGTGTTGCTGAAGAAGCAGATGGCACTGGGGGCGCTGTGGGAGCGGCTGGAGCGGGTTGCACTGGACGCGATCGATGATGCTGTGGAGATCCGAGATCGGCATGTGCTTGCCTTGTCCTTGGGGCGCCAGAGAGACCCTCGGGCGGGCACCGGACTGGATGCGCGCGGGCTGCCCGACATTGGGTGGGTGGAAGTGCCTAGCGGGTCCTATCTGTACGGCGATAAGCGAGAGCCGCGAGAGCTGGAGACGTTTTGGCTCGCGCGTTACCCGGTGACAAACGCGCAGTTCCAAGCGTTCATCGACGCGCGGGGGTACGAAGAGGATCGCTGGTGGGACGGGCTCGCCAAGCGAGAAGCGTCACCCCGAGCCGGTGCATGGGGCGAGTCCAACCGACCTCGAGAAAGGGTGTCGTGGTATGACGCGGTGGCGTACTGCCGATGGCTAAGCGAGGCGCTTGGATTTGAGGTTCGCCTACCGACGGAGTGGGAATGGGAGAGGGCAGCGCGCGGCACGGACGGTCGCGAGTACCCCTGGGGAGCGGAGTACGAGAACGGCCGAGCCAACGTTCTTGACGGCGGCAGGGATGGGGAATTCATGCGGCAAACGACTGTGGTCGGCCTGTACCGACGGGGGCGTTCGCCTTACGGGATCGAGGATCTTTCAGGTAACGTCCGTGAGTGGTGTATGAACGAGTACAAGCAGCCGGAACGGACGCAAATTGGGGGCGATGATCCTCGGGTGTTGCGCGGCGGCTCCTGGCTCGGCGGTCCAGACGATGCGCGTGCCTCGGGTCGGGGCGGGTTCGGTCCGCGCTTCCGCCGCTACTATGTGGGTTTTCGTTTGTGTTGTGTTTCCCCCATCGCCCGCTGAGCGCTGTGTCTCTGCCCACTGACCACTGATCCCCTGCCCCCTGTTGCCGCGGCCGCGAAGGCGGCCGCTCTTCGCGCAAAACCGTGCTGCTACCCACGTCGGCGCGATCGCTGGGCGGACGCTGCCAGGCAAGGATCGCGGCGGCGCTCGGGGTGGCTTGCGTCCGCCTCCTGCCCTGAGGTCGAACTCTCCAAGCACCTTTGCTCGCAAGCGCCAGCTGTCCGCATACCGCACGTGGTTCACCCAGCCCTGCACACTTGCGTCGAACTCGCCGAAGCGGATCTTGCCGGATAGCCACGCCTCGTAGCGCTCCCCGAGCCGTCGCTTAGCCTGCCGCACCTTGCGCCCCTGTACCCGCCGATGGGTCGGGAACCCCACGACCCCTAGCCAGGGGATTCCCTCGGTCACGGGCGTCACCTCAGCGCGCGCCTCGTGCACAGTCAGTCCCAGGCTCGTGAGGAAGTCGATGATCGCCCGCTTCCACGCCCACAGTTCCTGTGGGTTGTTGGAGGACAGCGCGAAATCGTCTACGTAGCGCAGGTAGGCTGGGCAGCGAAAGCTTGGCGTTACGAATGCACCCAGGCCGTGCAAAATAGCTGTTGGATCAGAACTGCGAGGTGAGGCTGCCGATCGGCAGCCCGCGTGGGCGGCAGGCTGCAAAGAGCGGTCCACCTGTTGGAGCGGCTCACGAGAGGGTCGTAGGTGCATTGTCGTACTGGCACGTGCTCGTATGTATGATCTCGCGCGGGCCTAGTGCTCCAAACAGGGCGACGCGCTATTCGCGGCAGGCGAATGCGAGCTATCGGTGCGGAGTTGGCGCTAGCGCCACGGGCCGAGCCTACGGTTCCCCATCGTCGCGACGTCAGGTCTTTTCACCGAAAGGAAGAAAAATGAGCGAGAGCATTGCGCGGATCAAGATGGAAGAGGTCGCCAATCGTCGGACCGCCTATATTGACGTATCGTCAGAAATCGATCTTGGCGACGAAGCGCCCTCACTGCGGAAGATGCCTTGCATCGCCATTGATCTGCGCTGTTTTCTGCCGCTCACCTGGGATGCTATGCACAAGGGAGCGAAAGCTGACTTCAGAGAGTGCTTGGGCTTGGAGGACGCGCCGAACCGCAGCGCAGAGGAGCTCGCGTCTCGCACGGAGTACTCACAGAACAACAGTGTGGTCGGTGGAGAGGGGAACATACCTAACTACGACGTGGCGATGGACCCGATCATGCGAGTGATCGAAGAAGAAGTCGATAGCCCAGAGAACCCAACGCCTCTTGAGGAGGGAGATACGCTTAAGCTCCATCCGCTGAAGCTACTGTACTTTCTGATGAGCATCGAGAGTGAGCGGATCGCAACGGTGGATCGGGATGTGGTCGATCTTCTCTTTGACAAGGTCGCGCTAGCAGCCTTGCTGCCTCATATCTTCTCTTCTGGCACTTGGCCCGTGAACGAGAAGATGGAAGAGCTGATGAACGCGGAAGACATCGCAAGCGCTTTCGATAGCTTATTGGTTGCGAATTGGAGTCGAAGAGACATCCTGTCGTTCCCCGACAAGAGCATCATGATGAGTGCGGACTTGGAGATCGAGCTGGAGCCGGAGTACTGGCGCGGAATGCTGAAGTACGCGACCTATCCGGACGAGAACGCCTACTACGTGTCCTTGTCCATCGAAGACTTGGATGAAATCCTCAGTGATCACCTGAAGGATCAGTTTTCACGTCGAAGAGCCATGGTGACGAGCGGGAAAGAGTTTTGGGAGGCGCTGACCAACAACATGCGCTCCTTAGGGTCCTATCGGCGATCGGACTACGGGTACTTCTATGACGTCATCGACAAGTTCTTTGCGGACAGGAAGCGTCCCCTTTCCTACGGGAAGATTCCATTTCTCGGCGAGGGCAACGAGCCTCCGTTGCCCTATATCGATTTTGTAGACTTGAAGCCTCTGTACTGGCAGCAAGACGCCACCACGCTGTCGACAGAGATGAGAATCGCAAGCACTCGGCACAAGAAGGCGCTGAAGAAGTTCAACGACACCAGCGAGAATGAGCTCGAGGCACTCAATAGCGCAGAGGAGGAGTTGCGCCGAGCGATCGCCCATTGGAATCGCGCCAAGACGGACTTCGAAAAGCTCTCGCAGGAGGTTCAGAAAGAAGGGTATGAACTGAAAGTGGATGCGCAGCCCAACGAACAGGCGTTCAGTCTTGATGGAACGTACCAGCTGACCCGCAAGAAGACCGTCATTTACGACGTTCGCGTGAAGAAGAGAGAGCGCCGCTTTCGGACGAAGGTGGATATGGTGCCGATCCGTAAGTGCAAGAGAACTCGAAAGAAGTTTCTTGGCTTCACGTACAAAACGAAAACGAGGTGCTTTACCCAACTAACACCAAGGCACAGAAGGGTACCGTTTACGCGTAGTTGGTACGTGGTGGAGCGGCGCTCGAAATCGGTACCCGAGGTAGTTGCGGTGGATCACCAGCCCTTGGAGAACTACCTGAACCAAGCCGTTTCTGTGGCCAGCTTCTCAAGTCTCGACCAAGCGAAGGTATTCGCCGAGAAACACCTCCCTGGGGTGGTCGTCGATGCCAATACCAAAGAGATTGCAGGAGTTACAAACGGCCACAAGAAAATTTTTACCTTCTCAATAGTCGACGATCAGTACATTAGTGAAGAGGGGCGCACTCTTGATTCAATCCTGAACGAACTGGATGACAGCTCACTGGCAGAGCTGAATAGTGTGCTGTTCCTGATTCCAAAGATGATTCCGATGACGTCGAGTGAGTCGCGCCTAGAGGGGTACTATGCGGTACACACACCTTCCTTAGGGCGAGGAAGTCTGGATGAGCCTAGGATCTACCTGCAAGAAAACTATTCGGTAACGGTGGGTCGAGAAGCGGGGCACTGGATGGGCAAGCTATCGCATGTCGAGAGTCTCTTTCCAGGCGAAAAGCGCGTCATCAAGCTCGGCGTTGAGCGATCCGAGGAGATCATTCAGTCACGCGAACAATCGGAGAATGAGAAAGTCTCGAACTCCAAGAGCAAAGAGCTAGAGGACCGGCTTACCGATTCCTTCGAACAGGAGAAGGAAAGGAAATCCACCAAACGATGGAATGCGAAGGCGAGCGGTGGCGCCAACTTCGGTGTTTGGAAGGCCGGCGGTAGCGCGGGCGCTTCGGGGGAGAGTTCGGATCGCACCAAGGAAGTGAAGAAGAAGGTCAGTCAGTCGCTTGAGAAGGTCGCATCAAGCTACTCACGCGATAAGGAAGTCAATTTCCGCGCCAACTTCAGCCACACTAGCACTAGTGCATACAGTCGCGAGGAGACCAGAGAGTTCTCTAACATCAACCAGGGGAGATCGGTGAACTACAAGTTCTTCCAAGTCATGCAGAAGTACCACATGAGCATGTCCTTGAGAGGCCTAAAGGTCGTTGTTGAATACAGCGATGAGTTGATCCCTGGACTAGACGTCAGTCAAATCGAGGTGTATGGGCTCGACCAGTTGGAGCAGTTGTTCCCGGAGATAATCGAGGAGCAGCGTAGCGCCGTGATCACCTCGGTGGAGCGCTACATCAAGGAGCGTCATAAGGAAAGGAAGGTGCTGTACTCAGACGGGTCGGAAGATACTGTCCAATTCCTCGAGCTCGATGAGGAGGAGAGGATTTTGGGTATTGCTTCTGGAAATGTGTTCGATCGGCAGTCGTGGTTTACGAACAGCGGAGCTTACACAGTTGAAACGGAAGTGAGTTCCGAGAAGGCCACGGAAGACTATATCGATCAAGCGCGTGACGCCGAGATTGAGAATCAACAGGCGCACAGCAAGAAGATCGAGGCCCAAGCCAAGGCGATCGAGGCGGGGCGCGTGGTGCTGCCCGACGGTGTGGATACGATCAACATGACGCTAGCGGGTGAGCATCCTAGCCTCGGCAAGGCGGGAGAGGCCTAGGGGCATGTCGTTGCTGAAGAAAAAGAGGGAACCCCTTGATGTCGATCAAGCGCTTGTAGGTAAAGGTCACCGTGCCCTCGAGTTTCCCTCTGTGCTTAAGCCCAACACTAATCTCAAGGCCGGTCCGGTGCCCCTTTTGGATCCGGAGGCATTCGCCGACAAGAAGGCGAAAGCGAAGGTGTTGGTGGCGAACTTCGTGGCTAAGTTTCAAGACAAGGAGAAGAAACTCACGGGTGGCTGGGACTTCTCCATCGCAGAGTTCGAAACGAGCATCCTGGAGCTCATCACGAGTAGCGATCAGGAAAAGGACCTGATCCAACAGGGAGCACACAACTTATGTGGGCCCGCTGCCTTCTTGTTCTTCTTTATTAGGCGGGAGGTGGATCAGTTCTCGCGTTATGCGATCAGTTTGTTCGAAACACACGCCGCCATGATCGGCCGAAATCGCGTCAAGGCCAGTCGGAGTCTTGTTGAGCGAAAATACGATGCGAACTGGGGGATAGAGACTCACCGCGGCAAGAGGCGCAACAATCAAGTGGACTGGATGTGCTTGTCCGCCATTAGGGACCATTTCAACCTGTTCGGATACCGAGGCGTGGAGACGCGTGATGCGATCGTGCTCTGGAGACCTGTGGTGGAAGCATCGGGCATCACCACCCCATCGGAGATTGAGCACTGGATGAAGGAGTGGGGGCTCTACACCACAGTGATCAACGATACGAACGCCATTCAAACCAAGGGGGTCGAGCACCTTCTGGCCTGCGAAGCAGGTAGCGAGAGGGATGTGTGCTGCCTGATCGAGGGAAGCATCATGGGCGCCGATGTGGGCAAGTTTGGCGACCTATTGCCTAACCACTGGATCAACCTTCTTGAGGTGAAAAAGGAGAACGAATCGTCAACGCGGCTGCGCTATGGCACTTGGGGCGCGATAGAGGAGCGAGTCTTCTCCAACGAAGATCTTTCCCGAGCCTACTACGGCTACGTTGCTGGGGTACTGTAGTGAACTGATTCGGATGTCACCCGAGATCTAGCTTGAAGAAGAGCGAGGCTGTGGCATCAGAGATCGCAAGGGCGCCTTCGGCAAAGACAAGCGTCCGCTGTGTAGTCACGTAGTGCTCGTGGCCGTTGGTGTTACATGGCCCTCACACGGCGCGCGACACGAAGCACCCGTGGAAGCCCAGCGGCAACACCCGGTCCATATGGGCAAGCGCCACGGGGCCTTCAGTCAGCCGCCCCGCATCCAGCACGTACGCGCCCGACCGACGCTTTGCGAGATCGAGGAAGGTGCCTACCAACCACCCCTCCCCAACGCCGCCCGACGGCACAAACAGGGGCTCCTCCACGATGTACTGATCGCCGAATACGAACCGTTCGACCTCACCGGACTGCGGCATCACCCGAACCACCGCGTTGGAGAACGTGGCATTGGACGCATCGCCGTGCCCCACGCCGAACACCGGTGAGGTGCCCCCTGCGGCCCGTGCGTCGGTCACCGGGAACTCCATGAGCTCGCCGGTGGACTCGACCCGTAGCTGGCCGTCGCGCTGCGAGGCGCGCATGGTCGCCAACGTTGCGCGGGCAAACTCGGGGTAAGCGGGGGTCGCGTGCTGCGAGCGATCGAGCAGGGCGAACATGCCGCTGTGCATGACGCTGGCGTCCTCGTAGAGGCACAGGCGCATCAGCACATCTTCCCCCTCGTCCCAGGCGTCGGCGCAGTGGAAGGTGAACCCTGGCGGCGCCTCGAACCACCGCTGCCTCGATAGATCGTTCTTGTCGACGATCAGCACTCGGCTGCCTACGTCCGCGGTCCAATGGAAACTGTCGACGAAGGTGTCGGCGCCGTGCTCGAACAGATGCGCACCGATATAGAAGATTAGGTGCCGCTCGCTCATGGCGAAGCTGTGGAGGTAGCCCGGCACCTGCGTGGGGATGCCCTGTGCCTCGAGCACGGTGCCGTCGGTGTCGATTCGGTATACGAATATCGTGCCCGAACGGCCTGCATAGGGCGCGCTGCCGAAGTTCCACAGGGTGCCGTCGTGCTCGCGCAGGGGGTGCGCGGAGAAGGGCATGTGCTGGAGATCGTCGCGCCAGTCCTTGCGGCCGAGCGTGTCGAGCGTGTTCGGGTCCAGTCGGTAGGCGGAGCCGCCCTCCCAAAGGGCGAGCAGCTCATCGTTCCACGGCAGCAGGGCCGTGTTGGCGACGTTGCCGGAGTCGTTGTTGCGCCCGCCGGTGGCCTGCGCCAGCGCCGTGCCGGCGGCGTTGTAGAGGAAGCGATCGGCGGCCTGTTCTTCGCGGTACTTCGCCGTCTGAACGAAGCGACCGTCGTGCACGATCGACTCGGCGCCGAAGCGAAAGCGCTGGAGCATGCCGTCGCCGTCGAACCAGTGACGGTAGCGCACGCCGGCACGCTCGAGCCGCGCCGGTCCGTTGCGGTATAGCGCACCCCCCTGCAGGGCAGGCGGCAGACGCCCCGTGACCGACAGCGCCCTGGGCTCGAACGCATCTTGCGTCACGCCTCGCCAGCCGAGGGACCAGTGTGCGGGCCCTGCGCTCGAGATCTCGCCGCCGCGGGCGAGCAGGGGGGTGCTCGCCAAGGCGAGCCCGCCCTGAATGAAGGTACGTCGGTGCATGTGGATCGACTCCCTAACCCGCGCGCTAACGCAGCTTGATGGTGATGCTGTTGGTCCCGTCTTCGGTTACCTCGAAGGCGGCGGCGTTGAAGGCCGGTGGGCCGAAGCGGCCGCCGTTGTTGCTAAAGCCGTACCCCTCCTTGGGTAGACCCATCATGTTGGTGTCCAGCTCACCGTTGCCGTTGGCGTCATGGTAGAGCCTGACTGCGTAGGTGCCGGCGGGCACGTCATCGAACGCCGTACGCAGTTCGCTGCCCTCCACGGCCACGCGCACCGCCCGCATGGGCTGCCCGCCGTTGTCGAATGCCTCGGCCGAATCGAATATGGCCAGCATGATGTAGCCCTTAGGTTCGTCGATAGACGTTACCTGCACGTCCAACGAGGCAGCGTGGACGCTGGCGCTCACGAGCGCGCTGAGGGCAAGCAAGGGCGGGCAGGTGGTGGCGTGACGCATCGGTCGGCTCCTTGGGTGTGAGTGGGTGTGATGCCAAGGTATCCAAGTGCTGCGCGGTGAACATGTGCCGGAAGTCATGATGTGGTGGCGGCCGTAAACCTTTTCCTGTTCGTGCCGATAACGACAAATAGACCGGGAAAAGTGAGGCACTTAGCGTGATTGAACTGAAAGGCCAGTACAGACTGGTAACGCGTAGCGATTTTGACGGCCTAGTCTGTGCGGTGTTGCTCAAAGAGCTAGATCTGATTGACGACATTACGTTTGTACATCCAAAAGACATGCAGGACGGTGCGATTGAGATCACCGACCGCGACATCACCACTAACCTGCCTTATGTCGAGGGGGTTGGCCTAGCCTTCGACCACCACGCTAGCGAAGGCCTTCGAAACGAGGCGCGTGAGAACCACATCATCGAAGTCGACACGCCCTCCGCGGCGCGGGTTGTGTACAACTACTTCGGCGGCGCTGATCGCTTCCCCAGGGCCTGGGACGACATGATGAGCGCGGTGGACAAGGCCGATGCGGCGCAGTTCAGCCGAGAGGAGATCCTGAACCCCACCGACTGGGTCATGCTGAACTTTCTGATGGATCCCAGAACCGGCCTCGGCCGCTTCCGGGACTTCAGAATCTCCAACTACAACCTAATGATGGAGCTCATCGACTACTGCAAGAGCCACACCATCGAGGAGATCATGCAGCTGCCCGATGTGGTAGAGCGGGTGGAGCTTTATCACGAGCAGAAGGAGCTCTTCGAGGCCCAAGTCAGGGCCTGCAGCGAAGTGCACGATGAGCTGATCATCCTTAATCTAAAGGACCAAGAGATCATTCATGCGGGCAACCGCTTCATGATCTATGCCATGTTCCCCCAGTGCAATCTCTCGATTCATCACATGTGGGGCTTCCGCCAGCAGAACACGGTGTTCGCCATGGGTAAGTCGATCCTGGATCGAAGCTCCAAGGTGCATGTGGGCGAGCTAATGCTCTCCTACGGTGGCGGAGGGCATGCGAACGCGGGCACCTGCCAGGTGGCGAACGAAGACGCCGAGACGGTAAAGCGAGAGCTCATCGAGAAAGTGCTTGCGGCCGATCCGGAGCGTCGCCGCAGCATCGCGGTCTGAGTCGTCGAGTATCGCAGATACGGCCGGCAGTGACAGTTCACTGTCCGGCCAGACTCCTCAAGCTCGGCGAGCAGCGAGCGCTTCTCCGAAAATCCTGCCAGGAAGCTCCACACCAGCAGTTTACTGAGCTCAGCGTTCGGAACCGGAACGAAGTCGCCCAAACGACGCCGATCGGGAAGCCGATCCTGGTCCACGCGGTCTCGTAGAGGGCATGTGGGGTGAGGATCTTCAGGTGCTGATTTGCTGCACAGCGTCGCCCGAGGTGGCATGCCAAGGCCTACAGGTCTTGGCACGTCCCACGGAAACAGTATTCTGCATCAGAATCCGTTAGGAGAAAGCACCCGCCTGAACCGCAACGTAAGGGGGAGCTAGGCGTTGAGCCGTTGGGATTTACGTCTTGGCAAGACCCGTTGTAGCAGTAGTCAGCGTCCCCGTTGCCCACCACCATGCAACCCGCGTCACCGCACGCCACGTTCGAGTCAGGCGTAGTGCCGTTTGCCTGGAGGTCTTGGCAGACGCCGTTGTAGCAGTAGTCGGCGTCACCCGTCCCCACCACCAGGCAGCCGGCGGCGCTGCAGGCGATGCTGGAGGATACCGAGGAGCCGTTGGGGCTGGCGTCGATGCATGACCCCTCGAAACAGTAATCGGCGTCGCCGTTGCCCACCACGATGCAACCCGCTGTTCCACAGGCTGCATTGGACGATGGTGAGCCGCCGCTCACGTTGAGGTCTTGGCAGACGCCGAGGTAGCAGTAATCGTTCCACGCGATGCAGCCCCCGGCTGCGCAGGCAACCCCTCTGGCGTTGGCCGCAGACTCAACGTCGCCAGGTTGTCCCGGTGGCCCCTCAGGTCCCGTAGGGCCAGGTAGGCCTGGGACGCCTTGTATTCCCTGGATGCCCTGAGGTCCTTCCGGCCCCGTCTCGCCCTGCGGACCCGGTTGGCCCGGAGGTCCTGCGACGCCTTGGGCGCCGGTCTCGCCTTGCGGCCCTGGTTCGCCCTGAGGGCCAGTATCGCCCTGAGGGCCAGGATCACCCTGAGGGCCAGGATCACCTTGAGGTCCGGGTTCACCCTGAGGTCCGGGTTCGCCTTGCGGTCCGGGTTCGCCTTGCGGTCCGGGATCGCCTTGAGCGCCCATCTCGCCTCGAGGTCCATCTTCCCCTTGGGGACCGGGCGGACCCATCGGACCCACCGCTCCGACCGTGAGTTCAAAGCTGTCAAACTGGAGAATGTCGTTCGTGCCCACGATCTGGGTAGGCGCGTCAGGCTGATCCACTGTGTTGACGGTCAGCAGGTAAGTACCGGCGGCAATGCCTGGCGCAGAGGCGATGATCTCGGTGCTGCTGACGGATTCGATAGCGAGAGCCTCGCCCCCGAGGGTCACCGCTGGGAAGGCGCCGTTGTCAAAGCGTTCTCCGCGGATCACTATCTGGCCCGTCTGCGTATCGTTCCACACGTCCAGAATCGTCAGGTTACTTTGGCCGCTGTCTCGGCCGCGAAGCGCGACATCGTTCTCGATGAGTGTCGGAATTAGCTGGGCGCTTACGGGGGTGAGAATAGTCCCTGCAATGGCGAGTACGCCGACTAGATGCTTGAACATGGCCCGTCCTCCTTGGGTTAGGCCTCCGCCGATCGCGTAATGGCGGAGGGGAACTCATGCGAAACATGGGTGCGCGCTACGGCTAGGCGCTGGGTAGCTTGCAAATTGCCTGGATCTACTACTGTTGTGCCAAGAGCAACGCGTAATTCGCACCGGCTCTAGCGGAGCCGAGCAGGGAGAGTCTGCGAGCGGAGCTCGTCGCTGAAGGGTGCTAGCGCGACGGTCCACTGCTTCCCGGCGGCGTCACGCAGGACCCGGCACGCAATACTCTCGATCGCAACAACGTCACCTCCATCGCCCTGGAGATCCACCGCGACTGCTTACGTGATCAAGCAGACCGGGCCTACCCGAAGGTGTCCCGCCTACTTGAGGGCGGACCGCTGGGTATCTCCGTTGCTACCACCGCCTGGCTGCAGTCCATTGCGGGCGACCTAGCCATGGCGTTGTCCGATCCACGGGCCGCCGCCGGTCGTTACCGGGAACCCCTCGAACTCGCCGAGTGCGCCCAGGTACGCGCGGCCCTGTTGGACGCGCGTCTCGCCGACGGCGATCGCGACGCGGCCCGCGCCACGGTGGGCACCAGTTCATCGCTCGCCCTTCAGGTTTGGGCGCTGATGGTGGTCGACGCTACTGGGCGCGAACACTGCGTCAGCCACGCCATGAGCAGTTCTGCGAGTGGATAGTCGAGGAGGACTGGACCCACTCGCGTGAGTTGGCGCAGCGCACTGGTGCATCGGGGGAGCGTGTGCAAGCACCGTGCGCGTCGCCTGCGACGGCCCGTCGCGCACACGACCCAGGAGCGAGTCACCTCATCTGCGCTGAACAGTACCCACCCGTCCAGCCCCGACGCTGACCAGTGCCGTCGCGAACAACCAGAAAGCGGCGGGTAGGGGTATCGGCGCCACCAGCAGGTTATCCATCGAGAACGTCACGTTGTTGGCCTGTACGGAGGTGAGGCCGCGAAAGTCACTGCCGAACGCGAAGGTCTCAAAGTCGACGAGCGGACCGCTGCCGTCGATGATGCCGTCGGTGAGGAAACTCGTCGTGACCGTCGATCCATCGGGTTTGAAACCGGTGAAGGAGATGGTCGTCGGTGACTCGAAGACCGTGCTGTACTCCGCCAGGTCCACACTCAATACATTGAATAGGCTGGAGTCGCTCATGGCGAACGACAGGCTGCCGAAGACGGCGACCTGCAGATAGCCGCTGCCGTTGTCAGGGAACGAGCCGACCCCGCTGTCGGTGCTGGCGAACCTGCCGGTAAACGTCATGCCGCTTTGGGTGAACGTGGATTCCACTCGTGATCCGCCGGGCAGGGTGGGTGGGTCGAAGGTGATCTGCACCGAGGCTGCGTGGAGCGAGCCCGACAAGGGCAAGAGTACAGCGGCTGCAATGAGTCTTTTCATTATTGTTACCTGATGGTTTTCTTGGAGAGGTATCTCCCGCGTCCAGGCCTGAGTCTATCGTCTGTAGGGTGCCGCCGATAGCGCAGGTCGCCACGCCTGGGAGTGACGGTGGCAGCTCCCGGCGCGCACAGGCCATCAATCGTCTAAGGGAGAGCGAATGACGTGGGTAGGCGCAATCGGTAGCATGGCCATCAGCCGTCTTGATTCCCGAGCCACCCATGAGCGATAAGCCAGACACCCAACGCCCAAGCGTATTCGTCTCCGCCACCCATGAAGACCTGGAGGACTTCCGCCGGGCCGCGTCCAACGGCGTGCTCGCCGCCCAGGCCCACCCCTCCAAGACGAGCTTGTGGCCGGCCCAGGGCAAGAAAACCTCCTACGAGATCTGCCTAGACGAGGTGCGCAAGTGTGACGTGCTGGTGGTGATCGTGGCGCACCGCTACGGCTGGGAGCCGGAGCAGCAGGCCGGCGCCGCCGAGGCACGCAAGAGCATGGTGTGGCTGGAATGTGAGGCGGCGAAGGCCCAGAACATCGAGATCCTGGCGATGGTGTTGGACGAGGAGGCGGACTGGCCACCCGAGAAGCATGACCGTCACGAACTCAACGAGGCGATGAATCAGGGCACCGCCACCCCGGAGTTGTTTACGCGGGTCAATCGGGCGACGCAGCGCTTGAAGGCCTTCAAGGAGTGGCTACGAGGCGAGGGCAGTGGCATCGTCAAGTACTTCACTCACGTGGAGGAGCTGGAGTCCACGGTGGAAGCGGCCGTCCGCGCGTGGCGCGAGCGCGAAGGCCTAGATCTCCCGGCGGACGCTTCCCACAACGTGGTCCCCAAGGCTTATCTCGATTGGGTCAAGCGCGAGTACGGCACGGCAGAGCTACTCGGCCTAGACGCCCAGGGCGCGCACGCTGGCCGCTTGCGCCAGGTCTACGTACCCGCCGTCACGGATCGGCATCCGCGCGAAGCCGGTCCCGCATCGATGGAAGCGTCCAACGCCGAGCTTGCGCGCCGCGGGTCGCCTGACGGGGCGGACGGAGGCGAACCGGAAGGGCCTGTACTGCTGATGGAATGCTTGGGCGAGCACTCCCTGTTCCTCTCGGGAGCGCCGGGCGCGGGCAAGTCGACCTTCGGCCGCTGGGTTGCTTGGATGGTGGCTAACGGCACCGTACCGTCTCACAGCATCCCCGCGCCTGAGGACTACGCTGAGCAGCTGCCCGCCACGCTCGCGGGTCGGCTACCCGTGTTGGTCGAACTGCGCGACTTCCGCCCCGACTGTCAGCCCAGCAAGCTCAAGTGGCGACGGGCCGAGTTAGAGCAGGCCCTAGCCGCAATCCTTGACCGCTCTCACCCCGGCGATCTGTGCGGCAGCACCTTCAGCAAAGCGCTAGGGGCCGGGAAGCTTCTGCTGGTGCTGGACGGCGTGGACGAAGTGCCCACGGTGCAGGACGTTGGAGGAGGCACGGCCCATCCACGGGCCTGTCTGCTGAGCGGCCTGGCCGACGCGCTGCCAGCGTGGCAGGTCGCTGGCAATCGCGTGCTGGTGACGAGCCGCCCTTACGGCCTCAGCGTTGCAGACACTTCGAAGCTAGGTATCCCCTCCGTCACCCTGGCGGGATTGCCCACGCCCCTACAGGATTTGTTCATCCAGCGGTGGTATGCGGCCACGGATGCGGGCAAGGCGCAGGAGAACACGCGGGGGCTGATCCGCCATCTCGCGAGCAAAGGTGATCTGAAGGAGCTCACCGAGAGCCCCCTGCTGCTCACCGCGCTTTGCATTTTGTTTGCCCAGGGGCAACGCCTGCCGGATGACCTGTTCGAGCTTTACGAAGGACTGGTCACGAGTGTGCTCTACGGCCGCTACCAGGAGGACGGTGCTGCCCGCAACCTAGCACGACTGCGCTTGTCCGCCATCGCGCACGGGATGCATGTGGGTGCATCGAACCAACGCGTAACCCCCTCCGCACGCGTAGGGAATGACGAGGCCGACGAGCATCTTGCCGCCTTCGCCAAGCTGAATGAGAACGTTGAAGGCGGCATGGAGGGGGCATTCGCTGAGCGCGCGCAGCGGCGCGAGGAGTTGCTGTCGCGATCGGGTCTGTTGCTGCCGGCGGGTAACGACCGCCTGCAGTTTTTCCACTTGAGCTTCCAGGAGTTTCTGTGCGCGGATCACCTGCTGCGCACCCAGCACTCAGATCAGCAGCTGCTGCACGTGATGCGCGAGCGCGGTGGCGAGAAGGCGTGGCGTCCCACGTTGATGTTTCTGTTCACTGGGGTGACGCGGGGAGATCCCCAGCGGGGGTATCGGCTACTCGATCAACTGGTGCAGGGGCTGCGGCGTGAGGAGGTGGCTGCCAACCCGTCGCTCGCTGCATTTGCGGCGCAGTGTGCCGAGCTGTTGCTCAACAAGAAGTTGTCGCTGGGTGGGTTGCGAGAGCGCTTGGAGCGCGTCGCGCTGAACGCGATTGAAGACGCTGCAGAGGTAAGGGATCGCCAGGTGCTGGCCCTGTACTTGGGGCGGCAGGGGGACCCGCGGGCGGGCACTGGGGTGGATGCGCGCGGGCGGCCTGACATCGAGTGGGTGGAGGTGCCTGGCGGTTGCTTCCTGTATGGCAAGGATCGAAAGCCGCGAGAGCTGGAGACGTTCTGGATGGCGCGCTACCCGGTGACGAACGCGCAGTTTCAGGCGTTTATCGACGCGCACGGTTATGGTGACGAACGGTGGTGGGATGGGCTCGCCAAGCGCGAGCACTCGCCCGCAGCGGCCAGATGGCACGAGGCGAACCGACCGCGAGAGACGGTCTCCTGGTACGAGGCGGTGGCGTACTGCCGTTGGCTGAGCGATGCACTCGACATTGAGGTGCGTTTGCCGACGGAATGGGAGTGGGAGAAGGCTGCGCGGGGCCCTGATGGCAGGGAGTACCCGTGGGGGCCTGAGTACGAGCCCGGTCGCGCCAATCTGCAGGATCGGGATGCTGATGCGGGTGGGGAGTTCATGGGGCAAACGACTGTGGTGGGACTGTATCCGCAGGGGCGTTCGCCGTACGTGATCGATGATCTGTCAGGCAATGTTTTGGAATGGTGCCTAAACGAGCGTAAGCACCGGGAGAAGACGCAGCTTCGCGGTGATGCTCCACGGGTGTTGCGCGGCGGCTCCTGGATTGTGCTAGTCGCGACCTGATCTGACAGTTATCGACCTCGATGGCCGTGCAGTTGTCAGATCAGTTCAGCGAACTGACTTTGCTCTCCCACAAGCCGCGACCATCCACCAGCGTCTGCATGGGCGTCCGTCCGCAACACATC